>NZ_JBFULI010000014.1:108717-146590 GCF_056400405.1 Pseudomonas sp. P5_B3
ACACTCCGCTATCGCGAGCAGGCTCGCTCCTACAGGGATATCGGGTTCCCCAGGGTTTAGTGAACGGTCAAAGGCTTGCGTATACCCAACCGACTGATCCACACCGCCAGCAAAATCACTGAACCGCCGAGCAACAACCGCCCCAGTTCTTCATGCTGGTTCCAGATCAACAGATTGATCAGCAACCCCACCGGCACATGCAGGTTGTTCATCACCGCCAGGGTCCCGCCATTGACCAGGCACGCCCCCTTGTTCCACCAGTAGAGCCCCAAAGCGGTCGAGACCAGGCCGAGGAACAGCAGCACGCCCCATTGCAGCGGCGCTTCAGGCAGGAAGTTCTGTTTGCCGAACAATAGAAACGCCGGCAGCGCCACGGCCAGTGCACCGAGGTAGAAGTAGCCGAAGCGACGGTAATGCGGCAGGTCGCTCGGGTGGCGCGCGACCAGGTGTTTGTAGAGCACCTGGCCGGCGGCGTAGGTGAAGTTGGCCAGTTGCAGCAACAGGAAGCCCATGAAGAAGTCCGGATTGATCCGGTCAAAACGGATCACCGCCGCCCCCGCCACCGCCACCAGCGCCGCGACCAGGGCCCAGGGATTGAAGCGACGGTTGAGCGCATCTTCGATCAGGGTCACGTGCAGCGGCGTGAGGATGGTGAACAGCAACACTTCCGGCACCGTCAGTACACGAAAGCTCAGGTACAGGCAGACGTAGGTCACGCCAAACTGCAACGCGCCGATCAGCAGCATGCCGCGCATGAATGCCGGCTCCACCGAGCGCCAGCGGGTCAGCGGGATGAACACCAGCCCTGCCAGCAGCACGCGTACCAGCACGGCAAAGTAACTGTCGACATGACCGGCCAGGTATTCGCCGATCAAACTGAAGGAAAACGCCTGGATCAGCGTGACAAAAAGTAGATAGCCCATGCTCGCCTCATTTCGAATGGCGGCGACGATAGCGGTTTTTGCCTTGAATCGCGATCCCCGAAAGCTGTCTGAAAAAACGCAAAAACCTGTGGGAGCGTGCTTGCTCGCGATGACGGAGTGTCAGTCGAAAGTGATGTTGACTGATCCACCGCAATCGCGAGCAAGCTCGCTCCCACAGGGTTTATCGGTGTTTCCTGAATCGCAGGCAAAAAAAAGCCCGATCTCGCTAAAGCGTTCAATCGGGCCAGAGCACTCAGGAGCAACAAGTGCGAAGGGAGGTTCGATGCGCGTACAGGCTTGAAGGGTTGCGCCAGGCCACTAGACCATCCAGCGATTATCTGGCGATTAACCGGTCAGGCCACTTGCGAAAGCTTGGCGTTCGCCTGGTTCAGGCCTTTCTCCTGGAAGTCACCGCCCAGGTTCATGCCTTCGGCGTGGATGAACGTCACGTCGTGGATGCCGATGAAGCCCATGACCTGGCGCAGGTACGGTTCCTGGTGATCGGCGGTGCTGCCGGCATAGATGCCGCCGCGAGCCGTTAACACATAGGCACGCTTGCCGCTGAGCAGGCCTTGCGGGCCGGTTTCGGTGTACTTGAAGGTCACGCCGGCACGCAGCACATGGTCGAGCCAGGCTTTCAGGGTGCTGGGGATGGCGAAGTTGTACATCGGTGCGGCCATCACCAGTACATCGGCGGCGAGCAATTCGTCGGTCAACTGGTTGGAGCGTTCCAGGGAAGCCTGTTCGATGTCGCTGCGCTGCTCGGCGGGTTTCATCCAGCCACCCAACAGGTTGATGTCCAGGTGTGGCACCGGCTTGACGGCCAGGTCGCGGACGGTGATCTGGTCGTTCGGGTGAGCGGCTTTCCACTGGCTGATGAAGGTCTGGGTCAGTTGACGGGAAACCGAGTCTTGCTGACGGGCACTGCTTTCGATGATCAGAACGCGGGACATGGGATGTAGCCTCCATCTGAGAATGCTGTAGGTCGATGGAGTGAAGGTTAAACAGAGTCATATCGATGAAAAAGCGCAAATAACTGCTATAACCCATCAATAAATTCGTTTATAAGCTCAGCATTCCCTGCCTCTGTAGGAGCGAGCTTGCTCGCGAGGGTGTATCAGACACAGTGGTGTCGATTGACCCACCGCATCGCGAGCAAGCTCGCTCCTACAGAAGAGCCGGGCTTCATTTCGGGGTGCAGGTCAGCTCGATGCGCAGCTTGATGATGCTGCGGGTGAATTTGACGGTGGCATTTTTGTGCTTGCCGGCCAGTACGTCGATCTTGCGGGTGCGCGGAGCTTCAGGGCCATTGATGAAAACGGCCTTGCAGCTCGCATCGACGTCACCGTAGTTGGCCACCTGAATGGAGCCGATGTCGCTATCCGTGTCGTAGGTCTGATAATCGATCTTCATGCCGTTGAGGTCTTTCTTCACATCGATCGGGTAAGCCATCGCCGTCAGCGGCAGCAGCGCCAGCAGCACACAACAGAATTTTTTCATTCAGCAGCCTCCAATAAGGGCTGCCAGCTTAGGACAAGAGGAGCTCCACATGAAAGCGCCCCGCGTGACCCTTGATCAATGGCGAACGCTGCAAGCCGTGGTCGATCACGGTGGTTTCGCCCAGGCCGCCGAGGCGCTGCATCGTTCGCAATCGTCGGTCAGCTACACCGTGGCACGCATGCAGGATCAGCTTGGCGTGCCGTTGCTGCGCATCGACGGACGCAAGGCCGTGCTGACCGAAGCCGGCGGTGTGCTGTTGCGCCGTTCCCGGCAACTGGTGAAACAGGCCAGTCAGCTGGAAGACCTGGCCCATCACATGGAGCAGGGCTGGGAAGCCGAAGTGCGCCTGGTGGTCGATGCCGCTTACCCAAGCGCCCGCCTCGTGCGCGCCTTGACCGCGTTCATGCCGCAAAGCCGTGGCTGCCGGGTACGCCTGCGTGAGGAAGTGCTGTCGGGGGTGGAGGAAGTCCTGCTCGAAGGCGTGGCCGACCTGGCCATCACAGGGTTCAGTATTCCCGGTTACCTGGGCGCGGAATTGAGCGACGTCGAGTTCGTCGCCGTCGCCCACCCGGAGCATCCCCTGCACCGCCTCAACCGCGAACTGAGCTTCCAGGACCTGGAAAGCCAGATGCAGGTGGTGATCCGCGACTCGGGGCGCCAGCAACCACGGGACGTCGGCTGGCTCGGTGCCGAACAGCGCTGGACCGTCGGCAGCCTGGCCACCGCCGCAACCTTCGTCAGCAGCGGTCTGGGGTTTGCGTGGCTGCCCCGGCACTTGATCGAACGGGAACTCAAGGAAAGTACCCTCAAGCTGCTACCGTTGGATCAGGGCGGTAGCCGCAACCCGAGCTTTTACCTGTATTCGAACAAGGACAAACCGCTCGGGCCGGCCACGCAGATTCTCATCGAACTGCTGCGTACGTTTGACACCGCACCACTGGACGCACCGTTCGCCGCCCCCGAACAAGCCTGACACGGAGTGTATGCATGGCCTATTTCGAACACGAAGGTTGCAACCTGCACTATGAGGAATATGGCCACGGTACGCCGCTGCTGCTGGTCCACGGTCTCGGTTCCAGCACGCTGGACTGGGAAAAACAGATCCCGGCACTGGCCTCCCGCTACCGGGTGATCGTCCCGGATGTGCGCGGTCACGGCCGTTCGGACAAACCCCGGGAGCGCTACAGCATTGCCGGATTCAGCGCTGACCTGATTGCACTGATCGAGCACCTCAATCTCGGCCCGGCACATTATGTCGGCCTGTCGATGGGCGGCATGATCGGCTTCCAGTTGGGCGTGGATCAGCCGCAACTGCTCAAGAGCCTGTGCATTGTCAACAGCGCGCCCGAGGTCAAACTGCGCAGCCGCGATGATTACTGGCAGTGGTTCAAGCGCTGGAGCCTGATGCGCGCCCTTAGCCTGGGCACCATCGGCAAGGCGCTGGGCGGCAAGTTGTTCCCGAAGCCCGAGCAGGCCGACTTGCGACAAAAGATGGCCGAACGCTGGGCAAAAAACGATAAACATGCTTATCTCGCCAGCTTCAATGCCATTGTCGGCTGGGGGGTTCAGGAACGACTTTCGAAGGTCACCTGTCCAACCCTCATCGTCAGTGCCGACCGTGACTACACACCGGTGGCACTGAAGGAAAACTACGTCAAACTGCTGCCCGACGCGCGGCTGGTGGTGATCGCCGATTCTCGCCACGCCACGCCGCTGGACCAGCCGGAACACTTCAACCAGACACTGCTGGAATTTCTGACCGCAGTCGACACCACCACTCAGGATCACTGACCCATGCTGAAAAAAATCGCCCTCGCCGCAGGCTCCGTCCTGTTTGCCGCCAACCTGATGGCCGCGACACCGGAAAAGGCCCCCCATGTGCTGCTGGACACCACCAACGGCCAGATCGAAATCGAACTGGACCCGGTCAAGGCCCCGATCAGTACCAGGAACTTCCTTGAGTACGTCGACAGTGGCTTCTACAACAACACGATTTTCCACCGGGTGATCCCGGGTTTCATGGTCCAGGGTGGCGGCTTCACCCAGGCCATGCAGCAAAAAGACACCAAGGCGCCAATCAAGAACGAGCATAAGAACGGCCTGGTCAACGTACGTGGCACCTTGTCCATGGCCCGTACTTCGGTGCCTGACTCGGCCACCAGCCAGTTCTTCATCAACGTCAAGGACAACGACTTCCTTGACCAGGGCGACGGCTACGCGGTGTTCGGCAAAGTGGTCAAAGGCATGGACGTGGTCGATATCATCGTCAATTCGCCAACCACCGTTCGTGGCGGCATGAAGGACGTACCGGCCGATCCGGTCTTCATCAAGTCGGCCAAGCGCATCGACTGAGACTAAGCTGGACAAGGATGTCCGAGCCGTTGCCGGCTTTGCCGGCAACGCTCAAACCGTTTAAAGGAGAGCCCGTTCGCGGGTGAGAAACTGATGCTTTATCGCCGCTTTGAAAAACTGATCGATGTCTTCCGTGACGCACCGACGGCATCTCCGCCGGACCGTGTATTCCCTTTTTATACCTATTACCTCAAGCAGGTCTGGCCGAGCTTCGCCGCCCTGCTGATCGTCGGCCTGATTGGTGCCTTGATCGAAGTGGCGTTGTTCAGCTACCTGAGTCGCATCATCGACCTGGCCCAAGGCACGCCGAACGTCAGTCTGTTCCAGGATCATGCCCTCGAACTGACCTGGATGGTGGTGGTTGCGCTGGTGCTGCGCCCCATTTTCGTGGGCCTGCATGACCTGCTCGTGCACCAGACCCTGAGTCCCAGCATGACCAGCATGATCCGCTGGCAGAACCACAGCTACGTGCTCAAGCAGAGCCTGAATTTCTTCCAGAACGACTTCGCCGGGCGCATCGCCCAACGCATCATGCAAACCGGCAACTCACTGCGCGATTCCGCCGTGCAAGCGGTGGATGCGTTGTGGCATGTGTTGATCTACGCCATCAGTTCCCTGGTGCTGTTCGCCGAAGCCGACTGGCGCCTGATAATCCCGCTGCTGACCTGGATCTTCGCCTTCATCGGCGCCCTCTGTTACTTCGTGCCAAGGGTGAAGGATCGCTCGGTGGTGGCCTCCGATGCGCGCTCCAAACTCATGGGGCGGATTGTCGACGGCTACACCAATATCACCACCTTGAAGCTGTTCGCCCACACCAACTTCGAACAGCAATACGCCCGCGAAGCCATCAAGGAACAGACCGAGAAGGCGCAACTGGCCGGCCGCGTGGTCACCAGCATGGACGTGGTCATCACCAGCATGAACGGCTTGCTGATCGTCTGCACCACCGGCCTGGCCCTGTGGTTGTGGACGCAGTCGCTGATCAGCGTGGGGGCGATTGCCCTGGCCACCGGCCTGGTGATCCGCATCGTCAACATGTCCGGCTGGATCATGTGGGTGGTTACCGGCATTTTCGAAAACATCGGCATGGTGCAGGACGGTCTGCAGACCATTTCGCAGCCGGTCAGCGTCACCGACCGCGACCAGGCCAAACCCTTGGCGGTGGCCCGTGGCGAAGTGCGCTTCGAACAGGTGGATTTCCACTACGGCAAGCAGAGCGGGATCATCGGTGACCTCAACCTGACCATCAAGGCCGGAGAAAAAATCGGCCTGATCGGTCCGTCCGGTGCCGGTAAATCGACCCTGGTGAACCTGCTGCTGCGCCTGTACGACGTCGAAGGCGGACGCATCCTGATCGACGGCCAGAACATCGCCGACGTCAGCCAGGAAAGCCTGCGCGAACGCATCGGCATGATCACCCAGGACACATCGCTGCTGCACCGCTCGATCCGCGACAACCTGCTGTATGGCAAACCCGACGCCACCGACGCCCAACTCTGGGAAGCGGTGCACAAGGCCCGGGCTGACGGCTTCATTCCTTCACTGTCGGACGCCGAAGGCCGCACCGGTTTCGATGCCCACGTCGGTGAGCGCGGGGTGAAACTCTCCGGCGGCCAGCGCCAGCGCATCGCCATTGCCCGTGTGCTGCTCAAGGACGCGCCGATCCTGATCATGGACGAGGCTACCTCGGCACTGGATTCGGAGGTCGAAGCGGCGATCCAGGAAAGCCTCGAAACCCTGATGCAGGGCAAAACCGTGATTGCCATCGCTCACCGGCTCTCGACCATCGCCCGGATGGACCGGCTGGTGGTGCTGGAAAACGGCAAGATCGCCGAAACCGGCAGCCATGCCGAACTGCTGGCCCATGGCGGCTTGTATGCGCGCTTGTGGCAACACCAGACCGGTGGGTTTGTCGGGATCGATTGAGTATTACGGTGGCCGAAAACCTGTGGGAGCGAGCTTGCTCGCGATAGCGGCGCGTCAGACAACATCATTGTCGACTGATACTCCGTCATCGCGAGCAAGCTCGCTCCCACAGGGTCCCCAGTGAAGCTGATCGATCACAAAAAACCGCCAGGCCCCGTCAACAACGGGTCCTGGCGGTTTTTTATGCCTGCTGGAATTCTGAAAAAACCGTGCTGTACTCTCACTTCAACGTTCTGGAGGTGGTTCTGCAGTCCATCGGCTGGATGCTAAAGGCAGCATAATCTCGAAAGGACACTCTCTTATGTCTCTGTTAAAACGTTCGGCGACTGAGTTGGCAGGTACGTTCTGGCTGGTGTTGGGTGGTTGCGGCAGCGCGGTGTTGGCAGCGGCTTTTCCGGATGTCGGGATCGGTCTGCTCGGGGTGTCCTTCGCATTTGGCCTGACCGTGCTGACCATGGCTTTCGCCATCGGCCATATTTCCGGCTGTCATCTCAACCCCGCGGTGTCCCTCGGCCTGGTGGTGGGTGGGCGCTTTCCGGCCAATGAATTGCCGGCCTACATCGTTGCCCAGGTCATTGGCGGCGTGATTGCAGCCGCCCTGCTGTATTTCATTGCCAGTGGTAAACCCGGTTTCGAACTGGCGGGAGGCCTGGCGTCCAACGGCTATGGCGAACACTCGCCTGGCGGTTATTCGATGACGGCAGGGTTTGTCAGTGAACTGGTGATGACCGCGATGTTCATCCTGATCATCCTCGGTGCCACCGACAAACGTGCACCGGCAGGACTGGCACCGATTGCCATCGGCCTGGGGCTGACGCTCATCCACCTGATCTCGATCCCGGTCACCAACACCTCGGTCAACCCGGCACGCAGCACCGGCCCGGCGCTGATCGTTGGTGGCTGGGCGATTCAACAATTGTGGATGTTCTGGGTCGCACCGCTGCTCGGCGCAGTGGTCGGCGGCGTGCTGTATCGCTGGCTGGGCAAAGAAGTAAGCTGAAACGCTGAAGATCAGCCTTGTCGATAAGGCAAGGCTGACTTCGCATCCTCTGCATAAGCCAACACTCCCAGCCGCTCCTGCTCCAGAAAGTCTTTCACCGCCGCTTTCAATCCGGGATGGCGCAAGTAGTGCCAGGAATGGGTAATGACTGGCTCGAATCCACGAATCAGTTTGTGCTCGCCCTGGGCCCCGGCATCGAAACGCTGGAAACCGTTGGCGATGGCATAGTCCATGCCCTGGTAGAAACAGGTCTCGAAATGCAGGCGATCGAACTCCGCCAGGCATCCCCAGTAACGGCCATAAAAGCTGTCCCCCCCCACCAGACTGAACGCCATCGCCACTGGCCGTGAACCTTGTTTGGCCAGCACCACGCGAATCGACTCAGGCATGCGTTCGGCCAACAGACTGAAAAACTCCCGCGTCAGGTACGGTGCTTGCCGGCGCACCGCATAGGTATTGGCGTAGCAGGCATAGACGAAATCCCACTGCGCCTGAGTCAGCTCCCGCCCCTCCAGCCATTCGAACTCAAAGCCCTGCCCGGCCACCTGCTCGCGCTCCTTGCGCATCTGTTTGCGCTTGCGCGAACTGAGCACGTCGAGGAAGTCCTGGAAATCCCGGTAGCCGCGATTCTGCCAGTGGTATTGACAGCCAACGCGCTGCAGCCAGCCGGGCTGCTCGCTCAGTGCCGCGTCGGTGAACGGATCGGTGAAGTTGATGTGGGCGCTGGAGAGCCCTTCGAGTTCAAGGTAGCCCGGCAGGCTTTTCAATAACTCGAAACCGTCTTCGACCGTGGCCGCCAACAGCCGTGGCCCGCTGACCGGACTGAACGGCACGGCGGCCAACAGTTTGGGGTAGTAATCGATGCCGGCGCGTTCGCAGGCATCGGCCCAGGCGTGATCGAACACGTATTCGCCGTAGGAATGCCACTTGCGATAACCGGGTAGCGCGGCGATCAAGTGCTCACCTTCAACATGCAACAAATGCTCGGGCTGCCAGCCGGTATGGGGTCCGACGCTGCCACTGTCTTCCAGCGCGCTCAAAAAAGCGTGACGCAGAAAAGGCTGAGTCTCGGGCACCAGGGCGTCCCAGGTCTGCGGGGCGATTTCTGACAGTTTTTGCAGGCGTTGCAACGGCATCACCATCCTCACTCTTCATGGCGTGAAAGCCCCGCGAGTATCGCCTATCGCTCTGCATTGCACACGAGCAAACCGACGACAGTGCTCTAACTCAATAGTTCACAACGACTTTGTATCGTCATCGACATGACATCACAGTGCCACTGCTCTGTCATAAACCATCGCGATACTGGCGCCTGTTTTTAGAGCGCCGGGTTATACCCGGTCACTGTTTTCCGCCCCTAACGGTCGGTTGTGTCCCGGATGGCTCTGTCATCCCCTCTCATCTTCGGAGATTGATATGCGTCTTGCTTCCACGAAAACTGCGGCGGCCTTGTGCGGTGGCCTGTTGCTGGCCATGAGCGTTCCGGCCAGTGCTGCAGTCGACGCCAAACTGCTCGACATGCTCAAGGCTAACGGCTCGATCACCAACGCGCAGTACAGCGAACTGCAAGCCGAGCTGGCCAGGGATCAGAAAGACCAGCAGATCGCCCGTCAGGCTCAGCAAGAGACTAACGAGCAAATCGCGGCCACCGCGAAGAAAACCGAGTCACTGAGCACCTTTGACCAGAAACTGGCCTGGGCCGCCAAGACCCAATTCAAGGGTGACGTACGCTTCCGTGAAGAAACCGTGCACAACGATGGCGTGCCAAACAACAAAGACCAGGACCGTCAGCGCATTCGTGCCCGTCTGGGGGCCTACAGCGAAATCAACCCGCAGGTCGACACCGGTATCCGTATCGCCACCGGCAGCAACGACGACCCTCGCTCGACCAACCAGGACCTGAACAACTACTTCGACAAGAAGCAGATCTGGCTGGACCAGGGTTACATCGACTACCACCCGGACGCGATCAAGAACCTGCACCTGGTTGGCGGCAAGATGCCGCAACAATGGGTGAGCATGGGCGACATCATCTGGGATAGCGACATCAACCCGGAAGGTCTGGCCGTCACCTACAAGTACCCGCTGAGCGGCAGCACCGAGCTGTTCGGTAGCGCCGGTCACTACACGCTCAAGGACAACGTCGACGGCGAAGGCGTGCAGTTCAAGCACGACCTGCGTCTGTACGCAGGCCAGTTGGGTGGTCGCTTCGCCATCACCGACAGCATGAAAATGACGTTGGGCGGCAGTATCTACTCCTACGACAACGACAGCAGCAGTGCCTGCCCTACTTCCGGCACCGTCTCCACGCCATGCGCCCTGGCCATCAACGGCAACAGCCCGAACGAAACCTTCAAACTGTACGAAGGCTTTGGCCAGCTGGACTTCACCAACCTGCCAGTTCCGCTGTCGCTGTACGGTCAGTACGTCAACAACACCGATGCCAGCAACGACCAGGACACTGGCTGGCTGGCCGGCGTGAAGTCCAAGCTCTACGGCTTCAACGTGGACTACAACTACCGCGACGTGCAGCGTAACGCTGTGGTTGGCGCCTTCACCGACTCCGACTTCGCCAACGGCTTCACCGGTTCGCGCGGCAGCAAGCTGAAAGTGAGCTACGATCTGGACAAGAACTTCGCCTTGGGCGCGACCTACTTCATGGCGACCTCGGACCAGACCAACGCCAACATCAACAAGAAAGATTCGGACATCAACACCCTGCAACTGGATGCCGAAGCCAAGTTCTGATTCACCCCGCTACACGACCCGGACAAGGAAGCCCGGGCCGCTTTTACAGCCTGGCGTTGGTGTGTCGGTCCCCATCATCCTCCGACACATCAACACCGGGCTGTTTGTTTTTGCCAACCCGCCCTTGTAGGAGCGAGCTTGCTCGCGATTAACCCGAGCACGCCACGGGGGCGTCAGGTTTATCGCGTTATCGTTGACGACCATCGTCGGAACGCCGCCCGGAGCAAGCTCGCTCCTACAACTTGCGCAGCAACACGCTACCAATCGAATAACCGGCGCCGAACGAGCTGAGCACGGCCAGCGAACCGGCGGCCAGATCGTCCTGGTTCTTGTGGAACGCAATCACGGAACCGGCGGAACTGGTGTTGGCGTAGGTGTCGAGAATCACCGGCGCTTCCTGCTCGGTGGCGTCGCGACCCAGCAGCTTCTTGACGATCAGGTGGTTCATGCTGAGGTTGGCCTGGTGCAGCCAGAAGCGCTTCACGTCGCTGACGTTGAGCTGGTTCTCTTGCAGATGCGTTGCGACCAGCTCGGCCACCATCGGGCAAACGTCACGGAACACCTTGCGGCCTTCCTGCACGAACAGTTTGTCCCTGGTACCGATGCCCTCTTCCGCTGCGCGGTTGAGGAAGCCGAAGTTGTTGCGGATGTTGTTGGAGAACTTGGTCAGCAGCTTGGTGCTGACGATATCGAACTGGTACTTGGACGTCGCCAGGTCAGCACGCTCGATGATCACCGCGGTGGCGGCATCGCCGAAGATGAAGTGGCTGTCACGGTCGCGGAAGTTCAGGTGGCCGGTGCAGACTTCCGGGTTGACCATCAGGACTGCCCGGGCCTGGCCCAGTTGCACGCTGTTGGCGGCGGTCTGGATACCGAAGGTCGCCGAGGAACACGCCACGTTCATATCGAAACCGAAACCCTGGATACCCAGCGCTTCCTGGACTTCGATGGCAATGGCCGGGTAAGCGCGTTGCAGGTTGGAGCAGGCGACGATCACGCCGTCGATGTCCGCTGCGGTCTTGCCGGCACGCTGCAAGGCTTGTTCGGCCGCGCCGATGGCCATCTGGCAGAGCACCGACCATTCGTCGTTGGAACGTTCCGGCAGGCGTGGCGCCATGCGCTGCGGGTCAAGGATGCCGTCCTTGTCCATGACAAAGCGGCTCTTGATGCCGGAGGCTTTTTCGATGAACGCAGCGCTGGATTCGGTCAATGCCTGCACTTCACCGCGCGCAATGGCATCGGCGTTGTCGGCGTTGAATTGCCCGACGTAAGTATTGAAAGACTGCACCAGCTCTTCATTGGAAATGCTGTTGGCCGGGGTGTACAGGCCGGTGCCGCTGATGACGACGTTATGCATGGTCGTGTCTCTAATCTGTTCAGGCAGAAAGCATTGGCACCGACGTACCAATACACAAAGGGTCTATTCCCGTCCGGGGGACGCAAACCTGGCATCGCTTTATTCCGACCTGCCCGTTACCGTGAAGGCTCAAAACCGCGGGGCCGGTGTTTATAGGCGCGAAGTTTGCCATAAACCGTGGGTTTTGGCCCCTTTTTGCTGGATAACGCCCACCTAAAGCCAATACAAAATCCCTGTGGGAGCGAGCTTGCTCGCGATAGCGGTCTATCAGTCAATATTAATGCTGAATCAAATGCCCCCATCGCGAGCAAGCTCGCTCCCACAGGTATTGCGCCAACCTCGGGTTCAGGGTTCGACCTGGCTCCACTGCTTGTTCAGTCGCTTGTCGGAGATCGGCACCTTGGTCCCCAATTGCTGGGCAAACAGCGAAACCCGATATTCCTCCAGCCACCAGCGATACAATTCCAGCTGCGGATCGCGTTTGCCTTCCTGGGCGTGTTTGCTGGCGCGGGTCTGGTATTGCGTCCACAAGCCGCTCAATTCGCCGCTCCAGACCCGGTCGCGCTGCACCTGGGCACCGATTTTTTCGAAGCGCTGCTCGATGGCCTTGAGGTAACGCGGCAACTCCTTGAGCCACTGCATCGGCGTTTCCCGGACAAACCCCGGATAGACCAAGTGGCTGAGCTGTTGCTTGATATCGTTCAGGGCCACGGCTTGCGCCAGATCGATCTTGCCCTTGAAGCGCTTTTGCAAGCCGTGCCAGAGCTTGAGTATTTCCAGGGTCAGCTTGGCCACACGCTCGGCGTGCTCGGTCCAGGCGCCACGTTTGCGCTCGGCCAGCGACGCCAATCCAGCGCCATCGCGTGGCAGCGGGTCTTCGCCTTCAAGAATGCAGCTGTCGAGGCTGGCCAGCAGAACGTCTTCCACCAGCGCATCGACGCGCCCCATGTCGCGGTACAGCAGGCCCAGTTCGGTCAGCCCCGGCAATTTGCCGCGCAGGAATTTGGCCGACTCGGCCAGTTGCTGCATCAGCAGGCGTTGCAGGGCACGGCGATGCTGGAACTCGGCCTCGGCCGGCGTCGAAAAACGCCCTTCCTTGACCGTACCGTTCTCCTCCACCAGCGCCGGATACACCGTCATCGACAGCCCGGCGATCTTCTGCTGGGTTTTCTCGGCCACGGCGGCGAATACTTTCGGCTCCACCGGCTGCTGGCTCTTCGCGGATTGCGGCACCGCCAATGCCGCCTGGCTGGCCTCGGCGAAACGCGCCGTCAGTTCGGCCAGATCGCGACCTTCACCGAGGAACTTGCCCTGGGCGTCGACGATTTCCAGGTTCATCCGCAGATGGCTTTCGACTTGCTGCGCCGCCTCACTCCAGGCTTCATCGCTGACCCGCGCACCGGTCATGCGCAACAACTCACGACCCAAGGCCTGGGGCAGCGAGCCCTCGGCAAAGGTCATGCGCTGCAAGGCCGCCTTGACGAAGTCCGGCACCGGCACGAAGTTCTTGCGCAAGGCCTTGGGCAAATTGCGCACCAGGGCAATGCACTTGGCTTCGATGACGCCAGGGACAAGCCATTCCAGGCGTTCCGGCGGCAGCATCGGTAACAGTGGTGCCGGTACGCGCAGGGTCACGCCGTCCCGTGGATGGTTGGGTTCGAAGTGGTAGCTGAGCGCCAACTCCAGATCGCCGAGATGCAGCGTATCCGGGTAATGCTGGGCGGTGACTTCACTGGCTTCGCGGGCCAGCACGTCTTCTTCGCGCATGATCAGCAGCTGCGGGTCTTTCTGGCTGTTGATCCGATACCAACTGTCGAAGGTCGCCGTCTGATGGATCTCCGCCGGCAATCGCGCGTCATAGAAGGCGTACAGGGTTTCTTCGTCGGCGAGGATGTCGCGGCGACGGGCCTTGGCTTCCAGTTCGTCGAGTTGCTCCAGCAACTGCGCGTTGGCCGTCAGGCACCTGGCCTTCGACTGGATTTCGCCACGCACCAGTGCTTCGCGGATGAACAATTCACGGGATACCACCGGGTCCACCGGGCCGTAATGCACCGGCCGACGCCCAACCACGATCAACCCGAACAGGGTGATCTGTTCGAACGCCACGACCTGGCCGCGCTTCTTCTCCCAATGGGGTTCGAAGTGGTTTTTCTTGATCAGGTGCCCGGCCAGTGGCTCGATCCAGTCGGCATCGATCTTCGCCACCATGCGCGCATAGAGCTTGGTGGTTTCCACCAGTTCGGCGGTCATCAGCCACTGCGGACGCTTTTTACCGATACCCGACGACGGATGAATCCAGAACCGCCGCTGACGGGCGCCAAGGTAATCGCCCTCTTCGGTTTTCTGGCCGATCTGGCTCAGCAACCCCACCAGCACCGCTTTGTGCAGTTTCGGGTAGTCCGCCGGCTCTTTGTTGAGGCTCAGCTGCATGTCGCGGCAGATCAGGCTCAGCTGACGATGGGAGTCACGCCATTCACGCAGGCGCAGGTAATTCAGGAAATTCTTGCGGCACCAGTTGCGCAACGGATTGGCAGTCAGCGCCAGGCGTTGTTCTTCAAAACCGCGCCACAGATTGACCAGTCCGGCGAAGTCCGAGTCGGCGTCTTTCCACTGGGCATGGGCCTGATCCGCCGCTTGCTGACGCTCCGGCGGGCGTTCGCGCGGGTCCTGGATCGACATGGCACTGGCGACGATCAGCACTTCCTGCAAGCTGCCGAGTTTCGCCGCTTCCAGCAACATGCGGCCCATGCGCGGGTCCACCGGCAATCGCGCCAGTTGCCGGCCGAGCGGCGTCAACTGGCTGTTGCGGTCCACCGCCGAGAGTTCTTGCAGCAGGTTGTAACCGTCGCTGATGGCCTTGCCATCCGGCGGCTCGATAAACGGAAACGCGCTGACCTCGCCAAGGCGCAGATGCAACATCTGCAAGATGACCGCTGCAAGGTTGGTCCGCAGGATTTCCGGATCGGTAAATTCCGGGCGACCGAGAAAGTCCTCTTCGCTGTACAGGCGCACGCAAATGCCTGGCTCGACCCGCCCGCAACGACCTTTACGCTGATTGGCGCTGGCCTGGGAAATGGCTTCAATCGGCAGGCGCTGGACCTTGGCCCGGTAGCTGTAACGGCTGATGCGCGCGGTGCCGCTGTCGATCACGTAGCGAATGCCCGGCACCGTCAGCGAAGTTTCCGCGACGTTGGTCGCCAGCACCACGCGACGGCCCGGGTGCGACTGGAAAATCCGCTGTTGCTCGGCCGGTGACAGGCGTGCGTACAACGGCAGGATTTCGGTGTGTTTGAGCTGAGCCTTGCGCAGCATGTCGGCGGCGTCGCGAATCTCTCGCTCACCCGGCAGGAACACCAGTACGTCACCGGGACTGCGGCGCTCGCTACGCTCAAACGCGGCGATTTCGTCGAGGGTGGCGAGGATCGCCTGGTCCACCGTGAGGTCGTCCTCGACGTGGTTACCCTCTTCGTCCTGCTCCAGCGTCAGCGGGCGATACCAGGTGTCCACCGGGAAGGTACGGCCGGAGACTTCGACAATCGGCGCGTCATCGAAGTGTTTGGAGAAGCGTTCGAGGTCGATAGTCGCCGAAGTAATGATGACTTTCAGATCGGGACGACGCGGCAGCAGGGTTTTCAAATAGCCGAGCAGAAAGTCGATATTGAGGCTGCGTTCGTGGGCTTCGTCGACGATGATCGTGTCGTAGCGTTCCAGATACCGGTCGTTCTGGGTTTCGGCCAGCAGGATGCCGTCGGTCATCAGCTTGATCAGGGTGTTGGAATCGCTCTGATCCTCGAAACGCACCTGATAACCGACCAGTGCACCCAACGGCGTGCCGAGCTCTTCGGCGACCCGGCTGGCGACGCTGCGCGCAGCGATCCGCCGCGGCTGGGTATGGCCGATCAAACCATGCTGACCGCGACCGATTTCCAGGCAGATCTTCGGCAACTGGGTGGTTTTACCCGAGCCGGTTTCACCGGCGATGATCAACACCTGGTGTTTTTCCAGCGCCTTTTTGATTTCGTCGCGCTTGGCGGCAATCGGCAGGCTGTCGTCGTAACGAATCACCGGCAGGCTGGCCTTGCGCGCCAGCACCTGCTCACAGGACGCCTGCATCCGCGTCACCCACTGGCCCAGCCTGGCTTCGTCGGGTTTCTTGCGCAGCTCAAGCAACTGCCGCCGCAGCCGGTGGCGGTCGGCGAGCATGGCGTGATCGAGGTTTTTCAGCAATTTGTCGATGGAGGGCGATTCGTCGGTCATCGGGTACGCAATTCAGTCGTCTAGTGGCGCAAGGGTGCCGATTGTCGCAGATTTTACGGCCGCTGCGCGGCCGATCGCGAGCTGGCTCGCTCCCACAGTGGATCTATAGCGACCACAAAATCTGGGCACACCGCACCACAAGTGTGGGAGCGAGCTTGCTCGCGATAGCGTCGGTGAGAACTACTCGTTGTCCAAACCTTTACGCCGATACGGAAACACATCAATCACCTTCCCCGCCCGAATCGCTTCCTGCAGGCTTTTCCAGTAATCGGCGTTGTACAACTCGCCGTGCAACTGATCGAACAACCGGCGCTGCGCCGAATCGGCAAACAGGAATGGCGGAAACTCCTCCGGGAACACGTCCAGCGGCCCGATCGAGTACCACGGTTCGGACGCCATTTCGTCTTCGGGGGTGCGCGGTGCCGGGATGTGGCGAAAGTTGGCCTCGGTAAGGAAGCAGATTTCGTCATAGTCGTAGAACACCACACGACCGTGACGGGTGACGCCGAAGTTCTTCAGCAGCATGTCGCCGGGAAAGATGTTGGCCGCCGCCAGTTGCTTGATCGCCAGCCCGTAGTCCTCCAGGGCCTCGCGCACCTGCGCCTCGTTGGCGTTTTCCAGATAGAGGTTCAGCGGGGTCATGCGGCGCTCGGTCCAACAGTGACGGATCAGCACTGTGTCGCCTTCCACCGACACCGTCGACGGCGCGACTTCCAGCAGTTCCTCCAGGCACGCAGGATCGAACTTGCTCAGCGGGAAACGGAAATCGGCGAATTCCTGGGTATCGGCCATGCGCCCGACGCGGTCGACGCTTTTCACCAAGCGGTACTTTTCGATCACCGTGGCGCGGTCGACGTTTTTCGACGGCGAGAAACGGTCCTTGATTATTTTGAACACGGTGTTGAAACCCGGCAGGGTGAACACGCTCATCACCATGCCGCGCACACCGGGGGCCATGATGAACTGGTCGTCGGTGTTGGCCAGGTGATTGATCAGTGCCCGGTAGAACTCCGACTTGCCGTGCTTGTAGAAGCCGATCGAGGTGTACAGCTCGGCAATGTGTTTGCCCGGCAGGATACGCCGCAGGAAGCCGATGAACTCCGCCGGCACCGGCACATCCACCATGAAATACGAGCGGGTGAACGAGAAGATGATCGACACGTCCGCCTCGTCGGTGATCAGCGCATCGATCTGGATGCCGCGCCCTTCGAGGTGCAGCAATGGAATCGCCAGCGGCCATTGCTCGTCGGCGGTGTAGATGCGCCCCACCAGGTACGCGCCTTTATTGCGGTACAGCACCGAGGAAAACAGCTCGACGCTCAGCTCCGGGTCCTTGCACACCCAATCCGGCAGGTTCTCGCGCAACTGCGCTTCGAGACGCTTCAGGTCACCGGGCAGATCTGCGTAATCCTCACTGAAGCGGTAGTCGGCGAAGATGCTGGCGAGCATGGCCGACAATTGGCCTTGCGGCTTGTAGGTGCGGGTTTGCGCGGCCCGGGCACGGCGCAGGCTCGGCCGGGTGGTGTGGATGAACATGCAGCCGTCGCTGATCAGGTCATGGCTGAACAGCCCGCAGAAGATCGAGTTGTACCAGGTCTCGGACAGTTCATCGTCGAAGCGCAGGTCGATCAGGCTGATGTAGGCGCTTTTGACCAGCGGCCAGCAGCTGACGTCCAGGGTGCCTGGGTCAAACGCGGTGCGCAGTCGCTCCACGGTTTCACCGACTTTTTCTTCGTACAGATTGATCCGCGCCGCCGACGCCGATTGCGTCTCTTGCCACCGGGCCTGTTCGAAGCGGGCCCGGGCGCCGTCGGTAATCTGCCGGAAATGCTCGCGGTAATCGTCAAAGCCATCGAGGATCAAACGGGCGATGTCGGCGGCTGGCCATTGCTGCGGCATGGTGAGACCTCTGCGGGAATTCGGGAGGCTTGAGCTTAGCCAGTGAAGCGGGTGCAGGAGAAGGGTAATTTTCCAGCCGAATTGAATGCCCGGTTTTCGGTTGCCATCGACCACACACTCAGCAACACTTTCGCCCCTCCATCAAGGAAGGACCGCGCTGTGAACCCCGTCGATATTTTTCGTTTACTGTCCCTGGCGGCCATTTGGGGGGCCAGTTTTCTGTTCATGCGCATCATTGCGCCGGTGATTGGCAGCATTCCTACCGCTTTTTTCCGTGTATCGATAGCCGCTGCCGGACTGCTGGTGATTCTTGGGCTGATGCGCATCAGCTGGGATTTCAAGGGCAAACTCAAGACCGTGATGCTGCTCGGAGTGATCAACTCCGGGGTTCCGGCGACGCTCTATTCGGTGGCCGCGCAGGTGCTACCAGCCGGTTACTCGTCGATTTTCAATGCCACAACTCCATTGATGGGTGTGCTCATTGGCGGCCTGTTTTTCCATGAAAGGCTCACTGGCGCCAAACTCGGCGGCGTGTTCCTGGGGCTGTTCGGCGTGGGCGTGCTGACCCGTGCAGGTCCGGTGGCGTTCAATATGGAACTGCTGCTGGGTGCCGTCGCCTGCCTGCTCGCGACCACTTGCTACGGATTTGCGGGGTTTCTGGCCCGCCGCTGGCTCGATCAGGCCGGTGGTCTCGACAGCCGTTTGTCGGCAGTGGGCAGCATGCTCGGCGCGACGTTGTTCCTGCTGCCGCTGTTCGGCTACAGCGTGATCAGCCAGCCGCCCGCGACCTGGGGCGGCTGGAGTGTCTGGCTCTCGTTACTGGGGTTGGGTCTGGGATGCACAGCGTTTGCGTACATTGTTTACTTCCGGCTCTTGAGCTCGATTGGTCCGGTGAAATCGATGACTACGACCTTTTTGATCCCGCTGTTCGGCGTGTTGTGGGGCGCGCTGTTTCTCGATGAGCCACTGTCGATGGCGCATATCTATGGCGGAATGTTGATTGCCGTGGCGTTGTGGTTGGTGTTGAAGCCGGCTGCTGTGAAACCGCAAATGGTGGCGGACCGGTAGAGCTGCCGGGATGCAGAAAATGTCATCGCGAGCAAGCTCGCTCCCACAGGGTTCTGCACTGAACACAGAGTTTGTGTACAACACCGACCACTGTGGGAGCGAGCTTGCTCGCGATGGCGTCAGCCCATACACCGACAATCACAAGGTAGAAGCACTCATCTCCCCATCGCATTCAGTCTTCGGCAATGCAGCCGTTCATGAATTCGGTGCGGGCCGAGCACGCACTGGCCAAATGAAAAAGGCCCGGAGCATTGTTCCAGGCCTTCTCGGGTTTATGCAGGTTTACGGAACACAAACACCAGCCCGACGATGATCAACAGCATGCCGAACAGGCTCAACAGCGCAAGGCGATTCCCGAAGATCAGATAGTCCATCACCGCCGTTACCGCCGGCACCAGGTAAAACAAGCTGGTGACATTCACCAGATTGCCCCGGGCGATCAAGCGGTACAGCAACAGTGTCGCCAGCACCGACACCACCAGCCCCATCCACAGCACCGGCAGGATGAAACCGCTGCTGTGTTCGAAGTGAAACGGCTGGAAGGGTACGAAAATCCCGCACAACAGCAGTCCGGCCAGATACTGCACCGGCAATGTGCCGAGGGGATTGTCGGTGATGCGTTTCTGCATGATCGAACCGAAGGTCATGCTCGCCAGCGCGAGTAAACCGAAAAGCATCCCGGCCAGCGACATCCCGGCCAGCCCGATGCCCTGATAGACCACCATGACCAACCCGGTCAACCCCAGGGCCAGACCGAACATCCGGCTCCATGAACGCTGGCGCTCCATCACCACCACGGTGAGGATCGGCTGCACGCCCATGATGGTCGCCATTACCCCGGGCGTGACTTTAAGGTCCAGGGCCAGCAGATAAAAAATCTGATAAGCCCCCAACAACACCACGCCGGTGGCCATCGCATACAGCATCGGTTTGCCGCCCTTGGGCAACTTCAGCTTGAGCAACGGCACCAGCAACACCAAGCCGCCTAGGGCGATGACGAAACGAAATATCAAGAAGGCGAAGGGTGACGCGTGAGCCAGCCCCCATTTGGAGAAAATCGCCCCGCTGCTCCACAGCAGAACGAACAGGCTCGTGGACGCCGCCGCGAGCGCGGACTTTTTCGAAAGGACAAACATGAATACCACCTGTAGTCAGGCAAAAAGCCAACTCAGCCGAAGCTGAAATTCAGTCGTTTTTTCAGGGAGGCAGGGGAACAGCAGAAAGCAGCTGATCAGCCCGAAATGCCTACGCCTGGCGGTGAGACCACCGCGCACACTGGCGTGCGACTGACAGGAGGGGGGTAATGACTGATCTGCCCGGGCTGCTGGTTCCCGCACGGCACGACGCCAGCGTTGACCGCTGAATCGACTACCGCGTTGATGAGGGATGCAGGCATTGGGCTGATCTTTTTCAGGAGTGGAAAAGCAGGTCATGAACCTGCCGAAGACTGACTATAACCAGCGCTGCACAAGAATGGCAATGGATTACTGCCCGACACGGCATTGTGGTGCAGGCACATAAACTTTCAATGAGCCAGTGTCGCAATTTGTGATTTAATGGCAAAACAAATCGAAAACCCTCGATAAAACATAATAATCAGAATCAGAAAAAGCAAAATCAACATTTTGCGACAAGGAAGATATCCAGTGGCAAACCCCGATCTTCTTGGCCTCGATGCCCCAGTGGTATGGGATACACAGCAGGCCTTTGTCCATCTCAATCAACTCAAACAAGCTGACACCAAGCGCACCGCCGAACGACGCTTGCATGAGCTTGCACTCCTGCCCGATACACTCAATGCGCAAAACCTGAGCGACGAATCCGGACGTAGTCCGACACCCTCGGTTCTGGACTGGGAGATTGAAAAGGCCCGGATCAAACGCAAGCTGGTGCTGTATGCCCAATTGCATCGCACCGCTGACGGAACGGACGTCTTGCACGCCAACGACGCCCGCGGTGCGCGCTACTGGTTGCCACTCGGGAACGAACCGGTTGACGCTCAATCGCTGACCGCTGCGATGCGTCGCCTGCAGGCCCACATCGCCAAGAGCATCGTTATCTTCCCCAGTGGTCGACTGGTCAACGCTTGCAGGCAGGCCTGTGCGCCGGAACAGGTTGAGTTTGGATTGCTGGGGTACCCGGCCATACTGGACACAAGCAGCCAAACCGGTCCGGTGGATGCGTTGAAAGTGCGCACGCCCCACCTCAAGCGTCTTGAGGCCGAAAGCCTGCAAATCATCCGCGAAGCGGTGGCCGAGGCGGAAACCCCCGCGATGCTGTACTCGATGGGCAAGGACAGCGCGGTGATGCTGCATCTGGCTCGCAAGGCGTTTTACCCTTCGCCACCACCGCTGCCATTACTGCACGTCGACACACGCTGGAAATTCCAGGAGATGTACCGGTTTCGCGACTTCATGGCCCGCGAAAGCGGCATGGATCTGCTGGTGCATACCAACCCGGAAGCCATCAGCAAGGACATCAACCCCTTTGATCATGGTTCGGCACTGCACACCGACATCACCAAGACCGAAGGCCTCAAGCAAGCGCTGGACAAATACAAGTTCGACGTGGTGTTCGGCGGCGCACGCCGCGATGAAGAAAAATCCCGGGCCAAGGAACGCATTTTTTCGTTCCGCACCCAGAGTCACCAATGGGACCCGAAACAGCAGCGTCCCGAATTGTGGAACCTCTACAACACGCGCAAAAAGCCGGGCGAGAGCATTCGTGTGTTCCCGTTATCCAACTGGACCGAACTCGATATCTGGCAATACATCTACCAGGAAAACATTCCGCTGGTCCCCCTGTACTTTGCCAGGGAACGTCCCGTTGTCATGCGTAACGGCATGACCATCATGGTCGACGATGCACGCATGCCCCTGTTGCCCGGTGAGAAAATCGAAGCCCGGAACATCCGCTTTCGCACTCTCGGCTGCTACCCGCTGACCGGCGCCGTGGATTCGAACGCCAGCACCGTGGCCGAAATTTTGCTTGAACTGCTGGGCTCCACTCATTCCGAGCGACACGGGCGAGCCATCGACAGCGACAGCTCTGCCAGCATGGAAAAGAAAAAGAAAGAAGGGTATTTCTGATGGTCCTGAAAACACTGGCAAGCGTCCCACAACAGCCCACGACCATTGAGGCTTACCTCGAGCAACAACAAGCTCAGGACCTGCTGCGCTTCATCACCTGCGGCAGCGTCGATGACGGAAAAAGTACCCTGATCGGCCGTCTGCTGTGGGATGCCCGGCAATTGACCGACGATCAATTGGCAACCCTGAAAACCGAATCAAAAAAATATGGCACCCAAGGTGGCGACATCGACTTTGCCTTGCTGGTCGACGGCCTGTCGGCGGAGCGCGAACAGGGCATCACCATCGATGTGGCCTACCGCTACTTCGCCACCGCCAAACGCAAATTCATCGTTGCCGACACACCAGGCCACGAGCAATACACACGCAACATGGTCACCGGTGCGTCAACGGCTGACGTAGCCGTCATCCTGGTCGATGCGCGGCAAGGTGTACTGACGCAAACCCGCCGCCACGCCTACCTGATCTCGCTGATGGGCATCCGTCACGTGGTGCTGGCCGTAAACAAGATGGACCTGGTCAACTTTGATCAGGACACCTTCCAGCGTATCGTCGAGACCTTCCAGGCATTCACCCAAACACTGGGCTTTGAGAAGATCACGGCCATTCCTGTCAGTGCGCTCAAGGGCGACAACATCACCCAGCGCTCGGCTCACACGCCGTGGTACAGCGGTCCAACGTTGATGGGTTACCTGGAAACCGCGGAAATCACCACACCGCAAGCCGAACGCCTGGTGTTTCCCGTGCAGTGGGTGAATCGGCCGAACGCTTCATTCCGCGGGTTCAGCGGCTATGTTGGCGAAGGCACGGTCAAAGTCGGCGATGAGATCCGCGTGACCCTCTCCGGTCAAACCGCAACGGTGGCGGAAATTGTCAGCATGGACGGCCCGATGCAACAGGCCGAGTGTGGCGACGCCGTCACCCTGAAGCTCGACCGGGAAATCGATGCATCTCGCGGCGACATCATTTCACAGAGCAAGAACCCGCTGGAAACCACCGACCAGTTTGAAGCAACGCTGGTGTGGATGGACGAAGAAGCCGGGCTGCACGGCCGCAACTACGACATCAAACTCGCCACGCAATGGGCAAGCGCCTCCATCACCACCATCAAATACCGGGTGGACATCAACACCCTGGCCCATGACGCCAGCACACAACTGCGACTCAATGACATCAGCGTCTGCAACCTCGCCATCAGCAAACCTCTGGTCTACGACAGCTACCTACATTCGAAAACCCTCGGCAGCTTCATCCTGGTCGATCGCATCAGCCACGCCACGGTCGCGGCCGRCATGATCACCCACAGCCTGCGACGCGCACAAAACGTGCACAAACAGGCCCTCTCGATCAGCCGCGAAAACCGCGAGAAACTCAACGGCCACAAGGGCAAAGTCATCTGGTTCACCGGATTGTCCGGCTCCGGCAAATCGACGCTGGCCAATGCCCTGGAAGTGGAGTTGCACGCCAATGGCTATCGAACCTACCTCCTCGACGGCGACAACGTTCGCCAAGGCCTCAACAAGGATTTGGGGTTTACCGATGCCGACCGCGTGGAAAACATCCGCAGAATCGCCGAAGTCGCCAAGCTGATGATGGACGCCGGAATGGTGGTCATTACCGCGTTCATTTCTCCGTTCAGAAGAGAGCGGCAAATGGCGCGGGAACTGATAGGGGAAGAGAACTTCGTCGAAGTCTACGTCAGCACACCGTTGGAGGTCTGCGAGCAGCGGGATGTGAAAGGACTGTACAAGAAGGCCCGGTCGGGGCAGTTGCCCAACCTGTCAGGGGTGGGGAGTCCGTATGAAGCGCCGGTGGAGGCTGATGTTGAGATTGATGCTGGGGAAGTTGATTTGAACGTGGCGACCGCCCGAGTGATGCAATCAATCAAGCAATGAAAATTTTCTCCATAAAAAACACCCCGAATAGCTCGGGGTGTTTTTTTGGATCAGAGGAACAGCCAAAATCCGATTCCCCAAATCACTCGCACCAAGGCTAATTTCTTAGTACCTCACTTAGGCGATTGATCAGCCCTTAATAGCCTGAATATTTAGCTTGGTTGGGCTGGCGCAAGCAAGACGGTCCTTTCCTTCTTGCTGAATAATTTTCACTGTATAGACACCTGATGCCAAAACCTTGATGTCTACCGCGCCATTGAAACCGGCCATTTCCAGTTCTGGTTTGGAAAAGGCTTTCGCTACATCCTCGCGAGAGGAACGGGTAAGCGGAGCGGTAAGGGCAACATCACCGTTCGACGAGATAAGTTCGATGGATACATCCTTTGGAACTGTGCCCGCCGCTACGTTGTAAGCCCACCCCCAGAACTGCAACGGCACGTTTGTCGAAACCTTGGCTTCGGCAACAGGACTATCCAGCGAGCACGAATTATTTAAAACGATGTCTTTTGGCTTACCTGCATCACATGCAGAAAGAAAACCAAAAATAGCAACAAGAGGTACATACATATAACGCATAACATTTCCTTAATGTACTTTCACTTTAATAGTCATCGCGCTTTAAAAATCGATTCAAAGCACGTCTCACACCAATAGTTTTTTCACTGATCATTGTCAAATACTTGGGTCGCAATACATCCAGCTTCCCCATTTCAGCCTGAAACCAGTTTCCATCTATACCGTATGCGTCTGCGAGCACCTCACGATGCACACGACTAGCGAGTAAATGACCGAGTTTAATGATCCCGATCATCTTGTAGGCCTTGCCCATGGCGCGGTTCGGCACAAAAAGCAATAACACCTTTTCTATATCAAGATGGATTGAAGTGGGTATATCCGAACACCTAAGCATCTCCGAAAAACCAGCCTTGAGCAGGTGCTCGGTGACGTCTTGGAAAAATGTATCAGCGATCAGATAGTGCTCGTTCATCGTACGAATGGAGTTAGTCACTGTCTGGCTGCTGACACTCTCCCCCGGCAACACTCTAAAATTTATCAGAGGTCGCTCAGAAATATGAATCGGGTAATGCTTGACCAGTCTGATCCACATATCAAAATCGGGTAATTGCCGTAGGTTGTTGCTATATCCCCCAAGTTCTTCATAGCATTTACGCCTGATCAGCATTGTCGGGTGGCAAAGACAATTACCGTGCTCCAGAAAGAAACGTAGCCATTCACCCTGAGTGCGGTTTTCCTGATCAAACACCGAGCCAAAAGACAAACGACTCTTATTGATGTCGTTTCCATGCTTGTCAACAAACCGCGCCCGCCCGAATGTGGCACCCAAAGTCGGATTCTGACGAAGGATATCGAGTTGATAAGCCAGTTTCCCTTCATCACACCAATAGTCGTCAGAATTGATGAGCGCTATAAACTCACCCTTTGCATGCGCAATCAATTCGTTGGTGACAATACTCGCCCCTCGGTTGACTCCATGCGAAAAAAAATGAATCCTCGCATCGTCAAAAGACTCAACAACTGCGGGCGTAGAGTCGCTTGATCCGTCATCGGCTATCAGAAACTCAAAGTCGACACCACGCTGTTGCAGCACACTGGTGATAGCTTGAGCAACGTATGCACTATGGTTGAAGGTTGCCATCACCACACTGATCACAGGGGGTCGCATTACGTTCGACCTCGACGAGCAATCTTCAATAACAATCTCGTCAGGATGGGCGGCATGAGTGCCTGAAAGATCGTGATAACGATCGGCGGCATAAACATACGCAGCCTTGTGAGGCTCAACAACGCCGGCCGTACCATGTTTCCGGCTAGTTGTTCACCGCGCGCCAGGATAATGACACTGCGCAGATCATGCTCCAGACGAGTGAATTCCGCGTGATACATCTGCCGGGTAATTCCGTCATAGGTAGGAATCAGGCTTAGTTGCAACTGGAGCTTTTCAATGTGCGCAAAGTTTGACCATGCACCCGATGAGTGAACCCGATAGACCGACATAGGTTCTTCGATAAAACCAATCAGGCTGCTGGAGGCAACGCAGATATTAACAATCCAGTCATAGGACTTGACCTCGAACAAGTCTACCGGCAATCGATCCAAGGCAGTCTTCCTGTACATGCATGTAGAAAAATTGCCCACCAGATTATCCATGATTAGTTCACGTGCCCCAAGTAGGCGATGTCCTGCCCCAATCGGTGTCCGCTCAACAAACGACGCATTCGCCTCATAGAAAATGAAGTAATTTACGGAGCAAAGATCACACTCCCAGTGCTCGCTCAGAAACTCGACTTGCCGCGACAATTTTCTCGGGCTAATCCAGTAATCATCCCCTTCCAGAACCGCAACATATTGCCCTGTGCACGCTCCGAAACCACGCTGGTAGTTTTTGGTAATACCAACATTGGTATCGCACGACAGATACTTGAAAGAAAAGCGCGAATCAACACCTTCGTAAGTACGAATACGCGCCAACGTACTGTCCGTAGATGCGTCATCAGCAACGACCAACTCAATAGTACCTGAGAAGTCCTGGTTGAATAGAGACTCCAGCGCTCGGTCAATGTAAGACTCGTGATTATAGGTAACCAACAGGATTGACAACCCGAAGCCCGGACTAGTATTCAACATTACTTCACCAACGGTTTGGCAGKATTACCTACCACTGTTGTATGCGGCTCAACGTCTTTGGTAACAACCGCGCCCATACCGACGACTGCCCCTGCGCCAATTAGCAATGGTTTACCGTGCCGTCCCTGTTTGATCAACGCGCCAGCACCTATATAAGCGTGATCGCCAATAGTTACATTGCCGTTGCATTTGACACCTGGTGCGAGGGTTACGTAGTCCCCAATCACACAATCGTGTGAAATATTACATTGGTTATTAGCCTGAAAAAAACGCCCAATCCGGACATTTGACGTGATGATCGTCTGCTCTGAAATCATGCARCCTTCACCGATTTCATTGCTGTCCAACAAAATCACACTATTCGCAATCAGCGCGAAAGGCTCGATGTTTTGGGCGGCACAAGCCTCCGCAATCCTCTGACGAACTTTTGAGTCACCAATTGCCACATTGAAACGCTTGGTTCCTTCCAGATCAAAAAACGCGTTGAGACTGATTGTGCGATATCCGTTGACCTCAATCTCTTCCTCCAGATTTTCAACCACAAACAGCAATTCAGCACTCAAGCCTGCTATCTTGCCCTGGAGCATCGAACGCAGCATGGGCATAACCTCCCTGCCATGCCCACCAGCACCAATCAGACCAAAATAGCTTTTCATAAAATTATCAGATCCATAATCCATATACAGGGCAGCAGCTATAAGCAGCGCTCAAAACCGCCCAACCTTACCTTCTTCTTTTAACCAGTCGTATCCCACTCAGCTTACGTCAACGCAAACGTAGAGCACGAAGCAGCCGGCGGGCAAGCCCTTTGAGATATCTAGTGATACGACTTCCCATTCTTGGAGCCTGGCTGCACGTCTCGCTCGTGCCGATTGCCATGCCCTGAGAATTATGGGCAACCATTAGATAGTGGCCGAGCCCAGATTGCCCCGTCAGGCGATAGAACTCGAAAACATTGAACATGTACTCATCACGGAGCACCCGCTCGAACTCAGGATCAGAAAAATTCTTTATACATGAGGATAAACCTGCAGCCCGACCAGACGCGTGTGCAAAAGCACTGTCCAGAAGCAGAAACAGCTTTTCGCATTTAAGTCTCGCAGGTGTCGCAGGAACCCCTTTGAGACGAAAATCGTTACCGAACCCCTCGACAAAAATCCCGTCGGAAACATTCTCGAAAAACGAACCAAATATCTCGACCAGCTCTGTCAGATTGCGCGCTGAGTTTTCGGGCGAAACCACGCTGGTATTGTTTCCATCCCGAAGATGCCCGACAAGGTTTTCTTGAATAACATGGATTGGATAGCTTTTAACCAGCCGAATCCACATGTCGAAATCGGGTAACTGTTTCAGCCCGGGATTGTAGAAACCCAGTTCAAGGTAGACTTCCTTACGCACCAACATACTGGGGTGGCAAATACAGTTTCCTTTGAAAAAGAAATGTCGAAGCCATTCACCCTGACTACGATTGGCCTTCCGGAATACATCATTCCAGATAGCTTCCGGGCCACTCGTCTCACGTCCTTGTTCATCCACCAAATCAGCCCAAGTGAAGCAGGCTCCCAACTCAGGCTGAGCCTCGAGAATGGCAACCTGCTTACCAAGCTTTGTCGGGTACCAAGTATCATCCGAATTAAGCAGAGCTATGTATTTCCCACGGCTCTGCTCAATCAGAAAGACAAGATTTCCAACTGGACCCAGGTTTTTTTCCTGTTTAAAGGAGCGTATCCGTGGATCATTAAATCCAGAGATGACATCCCAACTGTTGTCAGTTGACCTATCATCAGAGATCAACAACTCAAAGTCGGTGAAACCTTGCTCTAGAATACTATCTACAGCCTTGCAGATATATTTTGCGTGGTTGTAGGACGGTATCACGACACTAACTAGTGGCGCGTGCCCTACAACCGATTTGGTTTCGTCATCAGGAAGCATATTTTTTCTTCCAGAGCCGGTAAAGTTTTTTCAGTGATTCCGGGCAAGACTTCCGTAATACCGCCGAAAAGCCTGGATTGCTCTGACCAGTAGTCCCGTCAGCGGTATCCAGACTTTCAACGGCAACAACAGAGTCTATTGTTTCGTTAACAACGGAGTCATTCTCGTAAACACCAGGCATCGTTTTTTTGTCATCGCCAGACGGAAAGTTCATGACGAGAGGAAATTCATCAAGCTGCTTCATCACTTTGCGCAACAGATCGATACGAGGAGCCATTTGAGCATCCAGGCTGTACAGTTCGCGGATACGGCTTGCACCTCGTTCTCCAAGCTCCTTCAGTAATGCAGGTTGTGCATAGTAACTCTCAACCTTGTTAACGATATCCATTAGATCATATCTGATGAGCGCAATATCTAAACCGTCGGTAAAGTGCCCTGCGGCAGAGTTGAATTCATCAACTGCGAAGATTGCAATTCCGCGTAAGCCCGCCTCAGTGCAACTGGCCGTAGGAAAACCATCAAACGACCCAGGGAAAATCTTTCCACTGATGTTCGGTGACATGATGATATCCATATCACTGAAGAAATCATCAAACGCCTCTGGATTCAAAGAACCGTGGAAAGTAATACGGTCACTGAATGTGCTGACATCAATAACGCGCCTATCAAAAGGACCTACGACATGGAAATAAATATTGTCGTGGCGCTGACGCAGTATGCTCGCGACGTTTACAAAGACATCATAGCCTTTGTCCTCGCCATAAACCGTATACTTGTGCGCCATGAAGCAAATATCCAGACGCGGCTTCCCGAATCCCCAGCGGCATTTGTCGTGGGTGGATTGTTCGATGCGGTTTTCCGGCATTACGACACCGAAGATCATCTCAACCTTATCTGCCGAACAGAGGTTACGATGCACGATATAGTCGTAAGTCACTTGTTGGGTCACGATGACTTTCTGGAAGCAGGGCGAATCAAAAACCTGCTTGAGTTTTCTGTCACATTCCGGATTATTCAGGACAAATCCTGCGCCGGGATAGAGTGTAAAAACAAATGGTACTTTGGCTGCCTCAACATAGGGTAGCAGCGCATAAGCATTTGTCAGAAAGTTTACATACAAAAGCTTCCCGAGGCGCAGGGGAAACTTGTTGTTGTAAATCATGACCTGATTTCCCAAGTCTGAATGCTGGCGTTGATAGCTAAGAATTACATCTTTTATCGGAGTGTCTTCCAGCACAGGCAGCGAAGCACCGGACGTCAATACCAGTGACTTATTGAATGCTCGCAAATAGCCTGTAAACTCCGTATGACGGAACCCACTTCTAGTGGATGGAAAAACATCATCAAAAACGATAAGATCCAACTTATTCAAGCTATCAGCGTATTTCTCATCGAGCAGAAAATACAGCTTCTGGCTGTATCCCTGGAAGCCCGTATCATAGCTAAAATCCAAGAACGCATTATATTCAGAAATATGAGAAAGTAGCGTGGTAATCTTATCTACATCTCGACGAGCACTCCACTCACCGCCACCATGTTGACGATAAACCGAAAGCGGTTTCTTCAGATGCGCGATGGGGCCGAACTGTGCACAATACAGATTGAAGAGCCAATCAACCGTGTACAACTCGAACATCTCATGCGGAATAACATCAACGACCGCACCATGATAAAAACAAGCGCTAAAGTTACCGATGAGATTGTTTTCAGCAAGTTGAAGGCCGTCAATATTTTCTTCTACTAAATTGGCATGATCTGCAAAGACCTTCCGGGATTCACCATTAGCTCCACAGAGCTCAATGGAGTTGAACGACATTACAGACGCCGGCCGTTCTTGGAGAAAGTCTATATGTTCTTGAATCCGGTGTTCTGAACTCCAAAAATCATCACCTTCACAGAAGGTCAAATAGTCGCAGCCCTTTGCCAGTCGCATTGCCTTGGCCAGGTTGGCAACGACCCCAACATTCTGCTGGTTGGCATGAAACTCTATATCAAAACGGTCAGTTTGGTGTTCAGATATGCAGGATCTCACAACGTCTGCGGTTCCGTCAGGCGAAGCATCATCAATAATGATAACGCGCATCCGGAAGCGCCCTTTTTGAAGCAATACGGACTTCAGACACTCGGCAATGAAGTCTTTATGCTTAAAGGTAAGTACGACAACCGTCACCAGCGGTACACCAACTTCACTGGAGCGAGTCAACTGACGTTTTCGTTCAAAAAACATTTTTCTGCGCAGAATATCGATTTGATAGCGCATGCTTCGAACGGGACGATCCCCATTTGCCTGTGCAAATATCAAGAAATCCGGAGTGCCTAATACGAGTTCAAACGTATCGTCGGGAAGCAGATCGGGCGCGATGACTAGACCATTGGTTTCGATACAAATGACACCCTTTCTCGACAATAGGGCGTACAGTTTTTTAATAACAAATGAAGCATCAGACTCGAAAACATCTGCATCGAGATACAGTAGATCAACCTTCTTTTGTTGCCGAGAATATTGCTCCTGCAGAAACTGAGCTTCTATTGCGGAACCAGTTCCTTTCAATACGACAGGCTGCTGAAGAGCAAACTCACGCATGAGGAAGTTCAGAAGAGCAAGCTTGTCCTGCCCTTCCAAACGACCATCATTGAAGAATTCAATATGAAATTTATCGCCTGTTACGCCGCTAATAGGTGTAACACCCTTCGCAACCTCAGGTTTAGAAACTCCATTTTCTGCAATAACTTTACTCACAGCACAATTCCTGCTTGATAAACCTACAAATCATATCCACTTCCTCTAAAGAAAGTGTGTGATAAAGCGGCAGACAGAGAATTCGGCGCGAAATATCCTCTGCAATGGGTGCACTCTGTCCGGAAACGTAGGGCAACTTTGTCAATGAAGGGTAAAAGTAACGCCGCGGAAAGATACTATTGAGATTGAGAAACTCAACAAGCTTTAACAATGTTGCTTCGTCTTCGAATATAACTGGAAAATAAGAATAGTTATAATCCGACTGAGGTGTAGTTTTTTGGAACTTTACTGGCACACCTTCAAGATTCTGAAAGTACTGTACAGACAACCGGCGACGAACAGCCATCACCTCATCAATATACTTAAGATTGCACAACCCCATGGCGGCATGAAATTCGGAGTTTTTACCGTTAATACCAACACCACCAAACTCCGTAACCGATGAGTGCCCGAAATTCCTCATCATCGACATCTTTTTATTGATATCAGGATTGTTAGTAGTTACAGCACCACCTTCTACAGTATGAAACAACTTCGTCGAATGGAAGCTGCAAGTAGAAACGTCACCATAAGACAAAAGTGATTTACCTTTGTATTTGGTACCAAAAGCATGCGCAGCGTCGTAGATAACTTTTAAGTTATATTTTTTTGCAATAGCGGCGATTGCTTCCACATCACATGGATTACCGAAGACGTGAGTCGCCAGAATAGCTGTGGTTTTATCAGTTATCGCCTGCTCAATTTTTGATKGATCAATATTCAGCGTATCCGGGCAGATATCCACCATAATCGGACGGCAGCGTTCCCAGACAATGCTTGAAGTAGTCGCCACATAGCTGAACGGTGTTGTGATAATTTCACCGCTAAGATCAAGCGCCTGAATAGCAATCTGAATCGCAATGGTTCCATTGGTCAGGAACAGCAAATGATCGACATCAAGGTGCTTTTTAAGTTTGATTTCCAACTCATTCAGCAATGGACCATTATTGGTCAGCCATTCACGCTCCCAAATTCCAGCTAAATACTCCTGGAACTCCGCGTAAGGAGGCATAAACGGCTTGGTAACGGTAATATTCATAAATTCACTAAAACTCAGAACGTTGAAATTTCACTTTTTTAGAAAACTCTTCAGCCTTCCACACCAAGAGTTCCTAAACCCATCAAGCTCTACCTCTAACTTCCCTATATCATTTCTTGCATTTTCAACGCACTCTTTGAGCACTGTGTTATCCATCTGCAGTGCAGAAATAGTATTTAAGAGCTCTTTGATCAATTCTTCACGAGCGGCCAGCTCCTGTTCTACAAACTGGATATGCTCAGCTTTTTCCATCACGTCCCGTTCAAGTAAGGAAATTTGACTTACCTGAGCCTGAAGATTTTCTGAGAGTTGAGCAATCGAATGCCCACGGGCAGTCCAATCCTGCTCAACACGCTGAATATGCTGAGACTGCTTGGCCAGTTCCTCCTGAAGGATCAGGTTCTGGGAAATTTGTGATTTTAGAGAAATTGAGTGTTCTTCAATCAGATCTCCACGGGCGGCCCAATCCTGCTCAACACGTTGAATATGCTGAGACTGTTTGACCAGTTCCTCCTGAAGGATCAGATTCTGGGAAATTTGCGATTCCAACGAAATTGAGTGCTGCTCGATCAAGTTTCCACGGGCAGCCCAATCCTGCTCTAAAAGCTGGATGTGCTGAGATTGTTTGACTAACGCCTCCTGAAGGATGAGGTACTGGCCGATTTGCGTCTCGAGCGAACTCGACTGCTGCTCGATCAAATCCCCACGGGCAGCCCAATCCTGCTCCACACATTGGGTATGTCGAGACAGATTGGCCAACTCTTCTTGAAGAAGAAAATTCTGACTAGCTTGCATTTCGAGCGTCTTCGAATGCTGCCCAATCAACTCTCCACGAGCAACCCAATCCTCCTCTAAATGGTGGATGTGTTGGGACTGTGTGGCTAACTCTTCCTGAAGAAGACGGTTGTGGTTTATCTGCGACTCAAGCGTAATCGAATGCTGCTGAATCAATTCCCCGCGTGCCAACCAGTCTTGCTCTACAAGTTGGGCGTGTTCGACTTGCCTGGTCAATTCATCTTGAAGTGCTGAGTTATGAGATATTTGCTGTTCAACAACATCCAAAAGCCGAGCGGACTCTGTTTTTTGACTGGCAAGTTCTCTCTCAAGCGCATTGAAGCTGTATTCCTGATGATATTGGAACACATCAACTTCCGACTGGCTGTCCCGCTCAATCTCATACCCGTAGTGGGAAAGCCAACTAGCGATCTGTGGAGGCAAGGGCGCGAGAAACATGCCCTCCGCCCGTTGCCAAGCACCGACGTTCTCCGAAAAACTGGTGGAATCCTTACGCTGGCGCCAATCCGAGTAAACTTGGGAAGATACTTGTTTCATATCAAATTTACAGAACTGATCATAATCAATCAGTTTTTTCGGATTCAGCATACACGGATCAAAATCTATGCCCAGGAACTCACAGATTCGCTCCAATTCGAACTCTGTGTTAGCGACCAGACTCTCATACTTAACCTCCAGGTAGGCACTGGCGTCGAGATAAAAAGCTGCATCTAGCGCAATTTTCTTGATTTCTCTCTGCCACCTGGACAGGTTCAATCGCGGTGACGCGTGCCACCATGGCGTTCGAGCGAACGACAAAGCAACATCCCGACCATCCCGCACAACATGAATAAACTTTGCGTTTGGAAAAATCCTGGAAACCAGATCGAGGCGCTGACCATACCAAGGTGTCTGCTCAATCAACCAGGTTTTTCCATGCGCCTTTGCAATAGCTGCGTAAAACGCTTCTACAAAGACCGCCGCAGAACTCCTCGGTGTATCTTCCCGACAGCAAAACTCAGCATAATCGAAGAACATTTCGAGTTTGTGCGGACAGCCCTGCTTGATGATGGAAGCAATTAACTCGCCATCAAGCCCTGAAGGTCCTGCTTGGGAAAATGCCTCAAATAATCGGTCACCATTTCCAGAATACTCAAATAACAGTTGAATCTCCGGAGGTACACATACTTCGGCATGGCTATTCAGCATTTGTCCCAGCCACGAGGTGCCACAGCGACCAGTACCAATAATAAATGCATTATTCATAGAGTAAGCCAAGAAGCACTCCAGGGATACTCCTTGCCAATGAGCGAAAACAACTGCCTGTTCGGCTCACTATATAAGTCGTATAACTTTAAAAACACATCAGTGTGCGCATCCATTGCAACACCGTCGTAGTCACCTTTATTACTTACCTGCGGAATAACTCCGAGATCCACTCGAGAGTCAGCTCCGAGAAAGTCTAAAACCACACCAACACTTCCGACAGGATCTTTGGAAAAATCATCCTGTTCTAAAAACAAAAAATCCTGCAACCTGTAAAATTCGAGATAACGCAGAATCTGTTCATAATAGAACCCACGCCGAACGAAACTGGGCTCTTCATCCGTACCGTTTGAATGACGCCTGAATAAATCCTCATTGACGCACTGTTCAAAGGTTGGAAACGACTCAGAAAACAGCAGGTGCCGAAGTGCTTCCCTTGACCCAGGATTACTATCCTTTATATAGGTATCGTATATATACTCAGCCGTCTGTTTATTACTATTAAAAGTCCTAAACATATTCCAGGCAGAAAAGCACCGCTTGACCGGATCACGCAACATCACTACGAATTTCATGGAGCCGAAGTCTTTATAGATTCGCCCAGGAACATCTCGCATATAAATATATGAAGGTGTCGCCTCAAATCGTTTTACCCCCACTTTCTTTCGCCCAAAAAAGTCGAGGTACCAATCAACTCCTTTTTGATAGTTCAAATCACTATCAAAATAATGCAATTCCTTTTGCGACGAACCGGAAAATCCATCTAAACCATTCAACACATCGAACAACGTTGTCGTTGCCGATTTTTGAACACCCAGGATCATGAAATCCGGACGGTCGGATGCATACAAACTATTTAGACCCGGTACGTCGCGCATGTCACACCTCAAACTCGTGTAACGTCAACTTGGAAAAGGCATGCACTTTCGACCAAACCCTGGACTTTTCCCAGCGACCGACTTTAAACACCAACGCATCACTTACAAAGTCGACAAACTCTGCTGATTCATTCTCGACAATCGGAGACGAAATATTGATCCGCAACGAGTAATTCCCTTCTTGCAACGGGAGCTTCAGCGAATATTCGGCCAAATATTTGGCATTTTCTTTTGTTAACAGATACGACTGGTCTGCGTGCAAAAAACCACACCCGATGATATTGTTCTTTTTTTCGTCAAATACACTGAAGTTAACGGAAATAGACTTCTCGGCAAACGCTTCAAAATAGACCTTAATTTTTACGTCTTGGTTAAACTCAACAAAGGTTAACTCCTTGCCTTCGGTGTCTAACAATTCAACGCTCGCTACTTTTACCTCTCCCGTACCGTACCGAAACTGGGCAACCCTGTTTTCAAACTCTGCGGACCTTTTAAATCCCGACTCGGCAGGCATGATTGAGGATACAACTGGAAGTGCCGGCTTCTCGCCAAACGCGGCTGATACCCTCGAGAACTTCCTATGCTCGTCATTCATTTCTTCGCGCATAGTCCGAACGTAACGTTCTGCAACATCGGCGGCTCGCCCTTGAGCAACGAGCTGGCCGCGCTCGAGATAGACGCCGCGCGAGCACAAACTTTTGACCGAGCCCACATCATGACTGACAAATAATATAGTTGCGCCGTTATCCTGAATACGTGTCAGAGCAGTCATGCATTTTGCCTGAAAGTTCATATCGCCAACCGAGAGCGCCTCGTCGACAATCATGATTTCAGGTCGCGACATAATGTTTGATGCAAACGCCAAGCGCACAAACATACCGCTGGAGTAGGTTTTAACGGGTTGCTCGATAAAACTCCCGATATCGGCGAAGGACGCGATTTCCTCAAAACGCGAATCGATTTGATCCTGGGTCAACCCCAATATCGCCCCGTTCATGTAGACATTTTCACGCCCGGTGAACTCGGGGTTGAAACCTGCTCCCAATTCAAGCAAAGCTGCGATGCGGCCTTGGGTCTGAATACTACCGCTGGTAGGGTTCAACGTACCGCAGATCATCTGCAGCAAAGTCGACTTACCGCTGCCATTACGACCAATGATTCCGACGGTCTCTCCTTTATTGATTTCAAAGGAAACGTCGCGCAGAGCCCAAAACTCTTGGAAATATTGCCTGCGTCCGCGCATCAGCATTTGCTTCAACCGGTCATGAGGCTTGTCATAAATGTGGTAACACTTATTAAGGTTTTCAACCTTGATTGCGATATCAGAGGACATCTGCAAACCCCTTACGTGTCTTTTGGAACCATGCAAATCCCAGCCACGCAAAAAACGCGGTAACTAGCAAGTACCCAAGAAAGAAATTCATATCGGGCATTTTACCCCAATACAGTACATCCCTGACCCCTTCAATCACCGGTGTCAGCGGGTTAAGCAAAAGCAAGTGTGCATATTCTTGAGGCAAGGAGCTTGAAGGATAAAAAATAGGCGACAAAAACATCAATATCGTCGTCAAAATCCCTATGAACTGACTCACATCGCGCAAGTAAACACCCAACGAAGCCAGCGCCCATGATAGTCCCAGCACAAGAAAAATCAGAGGCAGCATAATTAGCGGCAGTAACAAGACAGTCGCATGCGGAACTCCAAAGAATATTACGTACGCCACCAGCCAAACACTCAAGCTCACCAACCAATGAAACATCGCGGAGCCAATACCTACCCATGGAAGTATTTCCAAGGGAAATACGACTTTTTTCACATAGTTGGCGTTTGCGAGGATGACTCCTGGCGCCCGGTTTACGCATTCGGAAAACAGGTTAAAAACCATCAACCCCGCAAACAAGACCAATGCAAACTCTGTTTTAGAGTCACTACCACTGTTCCAGCGTGCCTTAAAAATGACACTGAAGACGAAGGTATAAACCGCCAACATAAGCACCGGGTTGAAAAAAGACCAAAAAATACCCAGAAACGAACCTTTGTATCGCCCGACAACTTCGCGCTGGGCCATTGCCTTGATCAGACTACGATTACGCCAGAGACTTTTCACAAGTTCTTTTGGAGAAATAGGGTGCGCTTGCATCAGTCAAATACCTCTGCGACATTCAGTAACGATCCCTGCTGATCTTTTACCGACAGCGCCAATTCTCCTTCACACGGCCATTCAATCCCTACGGTGGGGTCGTTCCAGGCAATGCAACGTTCATGTACGGGCGCATAGTAATCCRTTGCCTTGTATAGAACTTCAGCAGCGTCAGAAAGCACGACAAAACCGTGAGCAAATCCCTCAGGAATCCATAACTGTCGTTTATTCTCAGCGGATAGAATCTCACCTACCCAATGCCCGAATGTCGGTGACGACTTGCGCACATCTACCGCGACATCGAAGACTTCACCGGTCACTACACGCAACAACTTTCCCTGCGCTTGTTGAACCTGATAATGCAATCCACGCAATACGTTCTTTACCGAACGGGAGTGATT
>NZ_JBFULI010000015.1:0-103753 GCF_056400405.1 Pseudomonas sp. P5_B3
TCGTCGGCAGCGTCAGTTGTGTATATGATACCGGTATAGGTGATCTGCCCGCCTTCGGTGATGTTGCCGGTGGCCGTCAGGCTCAGTCCGGTGCTGTCCACGGAATCGGTGATGGTGGTCACGGCCGGCGGGGTGTTCGGCACCAGGTTTTCGAAGTTGCCGCCGGTGGTGCCGGTGATGGTGGTGCTGACGGTGCTGCCATTGACATAAACGTCATTGGCCGGGGTCTCGACCACGACGCTACCGCTGGTCTTGCCCGCTTCGATGGTGATGACCGAGCCGTTGCTCAAGGTCACGGTCATCGGCGTGCCGGCCGGGTTGCTCAGGGTGGCGGTGTAGGTGATCTGCCCGCCTTCGGTGACGGTATTGCCGGCCGTCAGGGTGACCGTGGTGGAGTCGACGGTATCGGTGACCTGGGTCACGGCCGGGGTAGTCGGCGGCGTCACGGTGATACCGCTGCCGCCGCTGGTGCCGGTGACCGTTACTTCGATCTGGGTCGCGTCGTTATAAACAGTGTCGTTCGCAGCCAATGGCACGTTGACGTTGCCGGTGGTCGCGCCCGCGGGAATCACGATCACGGCGCCGTTGGACAACGTGACAGTCAGGTCGGTCAGCGGTGCCTGGGTCAGGGTTGCGGTGTACACCAGCACGCCCCCGGCCTCGGTGATGCTCGGCGTGGCACTGAGGCTGAGGACTGATTCACTCGGGGTATTGGCGTTGGCGTTGGCGTTGGCATTGGTGGTCTGGCCACTCGGGATTTCCAGGGCCGTTTGCCCGGCAGAGTTGATACCTGCGGTCGGGAAGCCAACGGTCGGATCGACGCGTCCAGCGGTGGCGTCGAGAACCACGAAGCTGTGACCGCCACCGACGGCACCAGCAGAACCTGCCGCCGTCGGCCCCGCAGCGGTGGCTTCAAGGTCTTTGGTCGGGTCGGCACCGGCGACAATGGCTTGTTGCAGCTCTTCTACCGATGGCGCGGCTTGCGCAGTGGCGGCTGCCAGATCAGTGCCGGAGTCCGGGGCGTCAGCGCTCCACTGGGTGTCACGGCCCAGATCGAGGGTGCGGCCATCGGCGAGTTCCAGGGACACGGCACCGGAAAGGCCAGTGTCGATCTGGTCGCCGGCAAACAGTTTGTCGCCTTCAACGAGAACACGGCGGACGCCCTCTGGGGACACCACGAAAACCTGACCGACAATGCTTTTGACTATGGCAACAACACTGCTCATTGAAGACTCTCCGGGGTGTCACGTTCAGTTGACTTCCATAGACCTGATGGCGCCTGCGCCGACCAGTCTGGACGTACATTGCAAAATGGATGCACGAGTTTGACGCAAAAATACGTCAATAATTTGGCTAGAATTTTTAGCTATTAACTTTATGCCAAACTATTGACCTTCTGCAGATCATCCTAAACAATCGCCCCAGTAATGTCACATTGATATTTCAGTGGTGACCCGTCCTCGGTATGTGATCCAGTTCCGCTTTTTGAACTTTCCGACATACGGTCATTCGGCTTGCGATCTTCCGACGCAGCACGTTCTTTTGCTGTGATTCAAGACAAGAAGTTCTGGGAAATTCCTACATGCGTTTGCCTTTGTTCATGGCTATACCTTTCGCCCTCGCCGCATCTTTTGTTCAGGCGCAATCCTTGCCAGAGGCCATGCAGCAAGCGTTGGATGTCCATCCTGAGGTCCAGGCAGGCGTCAACAGCCGATTGGCTGCGGACTATCAGCTGAAGGCTGCGAAAGGTGGATACCTGCCACGGGTTGACCTGCTGGGTGGTTACGGTCGTGAAGGCACCGATAGCGTGACGACCCGCGCGGACAGTAGCGGCAACAAGCACTGGGAAACCCTGAATCGCAGTGAGTCCAGTTTGCGTCTGACCCAAATGGTTTTTGACGGTTTCGCGACGTCCAGCGAAGTGGGGCGTCAACAAGCCGCCGTCAACTCCCGCGCCTACTCGCTGCTGAGTACTTCCGAGCGTACCGGGCTGACCGTGGCCCAGGTTTATCTCGACGTGCTGACCCGTCGCGAATTCGTACGTCTGGCCGAGGACAACCTCAAGAGTCACCAACGCATTTACGACCAGATCCAGCTGCGCACCCAGCGAGGTGTCGGCAGCGGCGCCGACCTCGATCAGGCGGAGGCGCGGATGGCCCAGGCGCGCAACAACCTGATCACCGAGCAGACCAACCTGGCTGACGCCGAAACCAACTACCTCTCCGCTGTCGGCCAGATGCCCGATCAACTGGAGCGCCCGGCGAGCTTCATGGCGCTGATGCCGGCCAATCTGAATGAAGCCCGCGCGCAGATGCTGGAAAACAGCCCGATCCTGCGCTCGGCCGAATCCGATATCGCCGCCGCCGAGAAGCAGTACGACACGGCCAAGTCGACGTTCTACCCACGCTTCGATGCTGAATTGGGTCGCACCGCGGACAACGATATTGATGGTCAGAACGGCCACGACAACGAATGGCAGGCCATGCTGCGCATGCGCTTCAACCTGTATTCCGGCGGCAGCAACAAGGCCGATCTGGAATCCAAGTCCTACCTGTCGAACCAGGCGCTGGACATCCGCAACAACGCCCTGCGCCAATTGAATGAAGAGTTGGGCCTGGCCTGGAACGCCCTGAACAACGCCAACGCGCAGGTGCCGATCGCCCAGCAATACGTCGATCACAGTACCGCCGTGCGGACCGCTTACCAGCGTCAGTTCAGCCTCGGCGAGCGCACCCTGCTCGATTTGCTCGACAGTGAGAACGAACTGTTTACCTCCTCTCATCGTCTGGCGGAGATCAAGAACACTCAGTTATTTACTCAGTACCGTATCAAGGCGACCATGGGCGAATTGCTCAAAAGCCAGGGAGTGGTCGCACCATTGGCATCCGTTGTGCAGAACGACGTGAAGCCCAAGGTTCAATTGCCCGGTATGAATTGAGCGGGACCTTCGTTGTTCAATTGTTAGCCAAGAGTGCCGAGCGTGGAATCAGAAGTCAGTCGGGTTCAACTCATTCATGATCCGCGCGCGTTGCATGACGATCCGTTGCTGGATGGTCTGCTCGCTCTTTGCATGCTGCACCAAAAGCCTGCCAGCGCGGCAATGCTGACCACGGGTCTGCCGCTGCCCGAGCAACGCCTGAGTGTCGACTTGCTGCCTCGCGCGGCCGCTCGCGCGGGGCTGCAAGGTCGGGTGCTGCAACGCAAGCTGGAGGATATTCCGGCGATTGCCATGCCGGCCTTGTTGTTGCTCAAGGACGGTCGCAGTGCCGTCCTGCTTGGCTGGCAAGGCGAAGATCAGGTGCGGGTGCTGCTCAGCGAAAGCGATGGCGGCGAGTCCCTGGTCACTCGTGAGCTGCTGGTCGACGACTACACCGGCAAGGTCTTTTTCGCCCAGCCGCAGCACAAATTCGACGTCAATCACGGCACGCTGATTCCGCGTGCGCGCTCGTGGTTTCGCGACACCCTCAAGCGTTCGCGCTGGTTGTATGCCGACGCCATTGCCGCCAGTTTTCTGATCAACATCATCGCCATGGCCGCGCCGTTGTTCGTGATGAACGTCTACGATCGTGTCGTGCCGAACCAGGCCGAAGCAACGTTATGGGTGCTGGCACTCGGCATAACGGGCGCCTATCTCTTCGACCTTATCCTGAAAAGCCTGCGCAGCCTGTGCCTGGATCTGGCCGGCAAGAAAACCGACCTGATCATCTCGGCCACGCTGTTCGAGCGCATCGTCGGCATGTCCATGAAATACCGGCCGGCGCGGGTCGGCAGCTTTGCCCAGAACATCCATGAATTCCAGAGCCTGCGGGACTTCCTCGCCTCGCTGACCCTCACCAGCCTGATCGACCTGCCGTTCACCCTCCTGATTTTCATCGTCATCGCGATCCTCGGCGGGCATCTGGTGTGGATACCGGTGCTGGCATTCCCGATTGCCCTGGCCATCGGCTATGCCTTGCAGAAACCCCTGGTAGCAACCATGGAGCGGACCATGGCGCTGGGGGCCGAGCGTCAGTCGAGCCTGATCGAAACCCTGGCCGGCCTGGATGCGGTGAAGGTCAACAACGCCGAAAGCGAACGCCAGTACCAGTGGGAACAGACCATCGGCACCCTCAGTCGCCTTGAGTTGCGGGTGAAAATGCTCTCCGGCCTGGCAATGAACATCACCTTGCTGATCCAGCAACTGGCCGGGGTGATCATGATCGTCTTCGGCGTGTACCAGATCATCGACGGCCACCTGAGCATGGGCGGCCTGATTGCCTGCTACATGCTCAGTGGCCGAGCGCTCAGCCCGCTGGCGTCACTGTCCGGGTTGTTGACCCGTTATCAGCAGGCGCGGGTGACCATGACCTCGGTCGACCAGATGATGGAGCTGCCCCAGGAGCGCAATTTCGAAGAGCGTCCGCTCAGCCGCAAGGTGCTGCAAGGCGGCATTGAGTGCCGTCAGCTCAACTTCACCTACCCGCAACAGCAGAACCTGGCGCTGAAGAACATCAACCTGTCGATTCGTCCCGGCGAGAAGGTCGGCATCATTGGCCGAAGCGGTTCGGGCAAGAGCTCGCTGGCGAAATTGCTGGTGGGGCTGTATCAGCCGGATGATGGCTCGTTGTTGGTCGATGGTGTGGATATTCGCCAGATCGACGTCAGCGAGCTGCGCTACAACATCGGCTACGTGCCCCAGGACATTCAGTTGCTCGCCGGCACCTTGCGCGACAACCTGGTTTCCGGTGCGCGGTATGTCGAGGATGAACTGGTGCTGCAAGCCGCAGAACTGGCCGGCGTCCATGAGTACGCGCGCTTGCATCCGCAGGGCTATGAGCTGCAAGTGGGCGAGCGCGGGCAGAACCTTTCCGGTGGTCAACGGCAGAACGTCGCCCTGGCCCGTGCGCTGTTGCTCAATCCGCCGATCCTGCTACTCGACGAGCCGACCAGCGCCATGGACAACACCGGCGAAGAACGCCTCAAGCAGCGCCTGGCGGCGGTGATCGAAAACAAGACCATGGTGCTGGTGACGCACCGGGCATCGCTGTTGTCGCTGGTCGATCGACTGATCGTGATCGACCGCGGGCAGATACTCGCCGACGGCTCGAAAGCCGCGGTGATGGAAGCGTTGAAGAAGGGGCAGATCAGTGTTGCTTAAGTCGGGTAAGGATTCGATCCGTCGCTACTTCAAAGGCACTGCTTCGCTGCAGGGCCAGCCGCTGCCGGAGGTCAATAAGGCACTGATCGAGGATGCGCCGCGAGTGGTGCGGCTGACGATCTGGGCGATCATCGCTTTCTTTGTATTCCTGATGCTCTGGGCCAACTTCGCGGTCATCGACGAAGTGACCAAGGGCGACGGCAAGGCGATTCCATCGTCGAAAATCCAGAAAATCCAGAACCTTGAAGGCGGTATCGTTGCCGAGCTGTTCGTCAAGGAAGGCCAGATCGTCGAGGCCGGCGCACCGCTGATTCGCCTGGACGACACGCGATTTGCTTCGAACGTCGGCGAAACCGAGGCCGATCGGTTGTCGATGCTGCTGCGGGTCGAACGTCTGAGCGCCGAGGTCGAAGATCGCCCGCTGAACTTCCCCGAAGATGTACTCAAGGCCGTGCCGGGTCAGGCCAAGAACGAAGAATCGCTCTATATAAGCCGCCGCCAACAGTTGCACGACGAGATTGGCGGCTTGCAGGAGCAGTTGATCCAGCGCCAGCAGGAGCTGCGCGAATTCACGTCCAAGCAGGCACAGTATCGCCAGCAATTGGGCTTCCAGCGTCAGGAAATCAGCATGTCCGAGCCGTTGGTGGCCCAGGGCGCGGTATCGCCGGTGGAAGTCCTGCGCCTCAGGCGTGCCGAAGCGGAGACCCGTGGTCAGCTCGACGCTACCACCCTGGCCATTCCGCGTGCTGAATCGGCAATCAAGGAAGTGCAGCGCAAGGTCGATGAAACCCGTGGCAAATTCCGTAGCGAAGCCCTGACCCAACTCAACGAAGCACGCACCGATCTGAACAAGGCCCAGGCCACCGGCAAGGCCCTGGAAGACCGGGTCAGCCGGACGCTGGTCACTTCGCCGGTGCGGGGTATCGTCAACAAGTTGCTGGTCAATACCATCGGCGGGGTTATCCAGCCAGGCAGCGACATGGTGGAAATCGTGCCGCTGGACGACACCTTGCTGGTCGAGGCGAAGATCCGCCCGCAGGACATCGCGTTCCTGCATCCGGGGCAGGAAGCGACGGTGAAATTCACCGCCTATGACTACACCATCTACGGCGGGTTGAAGGCCAGGCTGGAGCAGATCGGCGCCGACACCATTACCGACGAAGACAAAAAAACCACCTACTACATCATCAAGCTGCGCACCGACCGCAGCCACTTGGGCACCGATGAAAAACCGTTGCTGATCATTCCGGGGATGGTGGCTTCCGTGGACATCATCACCGGCAAGAAGACCGTGCTGAGCTACCTGCTCAAGCCGATCATCCGCGCGCGAGCCGAGGCGCTGCACGAGCGCTAGATCTTCAGTGGCCTTTCTGGCCTCATCGCTGGCAAGCCAGCTCCCACAGGGTTCTCTGCTGGAACACAAATATGTGCCCGACACAAAAACCTGTGGGAGCGGGCTTGCCCGCGATGGCGTCAGTCAAAACACCTCAACCCTGTGAGTAAGTGACAAATTACGTCACTCAGCCATCCACTCGCCGCCTTCTCAATCGCCATAACGTTATTCGTTAACGGTATTTAAATTTAAATTCTTATATCTATAAAGTCAGTCTCCTGCGTACCTGCCGACCAATCGGCGCGCCGCACGACACGAACCAACACGGGACCTCCGTGAGTTTCTGATCGACGCGCGCGCCTCTGAGCGTGCCGTGCGTGGGAGTGATTTATGTCTGCAGCTTCAGCTTCGCCAAGCATCGCGCCACAATTCTTTGAGGTCCGCCCGTTCAGCGGAGCGGTGGGCGCCGAGATCATCGGTCTCGACCTGTCCCGTCCGATCAATGATCAGGACTTCGCGCGTATTCACCGCGCGCACCTGGATCATCACGTGGTGGTGTTCCGCGACCAGCGCATAACCCCTGAGCAACAGATCGATTTCAGTCGTCGTTTTGGCGTGTTGCAGATCCACGTGCTCAAGCAGTTCCTGCTGGCAGGGCATCCGGAAATCCTCATCGTTTCCAACATCGTCGAAAACGGCCAGAACATTGGCCTGGGCGACGCCGGCAAGTTCTGGCACTCCGATCTTTCTTATAAGGCGCTGCCGAGCCTGGGCTCGATGCTGCATGCCCGGGAGCTGCCGTCAGAAGGCGGCGACACATTGTTCGCCGACATGCACAAAGCCTGGGACAACCTGCCGCTCGCGCTGCGCAAAGCGGTGGAAGGTCGCTCGGCGGCGCACTCCTACACGGCGCGTTACAGCGAGACCAAATTCGAAGGCAGCTGGCGCCCGACCCTGACCCCGGAACAGCTCGCCCAGGTCGCCGAAGTGGTGCACCCGGTCGTGCGTACCCACCCGGAAAACGGTCGCAAGGCACTGTTCGTCAGCGAAGGGTTCACCACCCGTATCGTTGGCCTGCCGGACGACGAGAGCCAACAACTGCTGACCGAACTCTACGCTCACAGCGTGCTACCGCAAAACATCTATCGCCATCAATGGCAGCCCCAAGACCTGGTGTTCTGGGACAACCGTTCGCTGATCCACCTCGCCGCCGGATGCCCCAGCCATCTGCGCCGCAAGCTGTATCGCACCACCATCCAGGGCGACGCGCCTTTCTGATTTGTCGGAGATTTGATCATGTCCAAACGTCTTCCATTCGCTCCGCTGGCCGCGGCCATCGGCCTGGGTTTCAGCCTGATCGCCAGCAGCCTGGTGGCGCCGACCGTGGCCCACGCCGAAGGTGAAATCCGCATTGCCGAACAGTTCGGCATCGTTTACTTGCTGCTCAATGTGGTGCGCGATCAGAACCTGATCGAGAAATACGGCAAGCAGGAAGGTATCGACATCAAGGTCGACTGGACCCAGCTCTCCGGCGGCGCGGCGGTCAACGATGCGTTGCTGTCGGGTTCGATCGACATTGCCGGCGCCGGTGTCGGCCCGCTGCTGACTATCTGGGATCGCACCCACGGTAAGCAGAACGTAAAAGCCGTGGCTTCCCTGGGCAACTTCCCGTACTACCTGGTGAGCAATAATCCCAAGGTCAGAACCATCGCCGACTTCACCGAAAAGGACCGTATCGCGGTACCGGCGGTGGGCGTGTCGGTGCAGTCGCGCTTCCTGCAATACGCGGCGGCCAAACAGTGGGGTGACAAGGACTTCAATCGCCTCGACAAGTACACCATCGCCGTTCCGCACCCCGACGCGACAGCGGCGCTGGTGGCCGGCGGCACCGAGCTGAGCGGGCACTTTTCCAATCCGCCGTTCCAGGATCAGGAACTGGCCAATCCCAATGTGCACGTGGTGCTGAACACCTATGACCTGCTCGGCCCGAACTCGCCGACGGTGCTGTTCGCCACCGAGAAATTCCGCAATGAGAACCCGAAAACCTACAAGGCATTCATTGATGCGCTGATCGAAGCGGCGCAATTCGCGCAGAACGACAAGGGCGCGGCAGCCGACACTTATATCCGCGTTACCAAGGCCAAAATCGATCGCGCCGCGTTGCTGAAAATCATCGACAACCCGCAGTTCGAATTCAGCGTCACGCCGAAAAACACCTACCCGCTGGCGGAGTTCCTCTACCGCGTTGGCGCGATCAAAAACAAACCGGATTCGTGGAAGGACTACTTCTTCCAGGACGCCAAGCCGCTGCAAGGGAGCTGACCGAAATGAACGCCCCTTTGCAAGGCCACACGGTCAGCAAACCGATCGCGGCAGCCCAGGCGCTGCTGTCGGTCGATAACGTCAGCCTCGAATACCGCACGACGCAGCGGGTGGTGCGGGCGACCCATCAAGTCAGTTTCCAGATCGATCCGGCGGACCGTTTTGTTCTGCTCGGGCCATCCGGTTGTGGCAAGTCGACGTTGCTCAAGGCTGCCGCCGGCTTCATCCAGCCCGTGGAAGGCGAGATCCGTCTGCAAGGCCAGCGCGTCGATGCGCCGGGGCCGGACCGGATCGTGGTGTTCCAGGAGTTCGATCAACTGCCGCCGTGGAAAACCGTCAAGCAGAACGTGATGTTCCCGCTGCTGGCCTCGAAAACCCTCAAGCGCAAAGAGGCCGAAGAGCGGGCGTTGCATTATCTGGAGAAGGTCGGTCTGGCGGCGTTTGCCGATGCTTATCCGCATACCCTGTCGGGCGGGATGAAGGCGCGGGTTGCTATTGCCCGGGCACTGGCTATGCAGCCGAAAATCCTCCTCATGGACGAACCCTTCGCCGCCCTCGATGCCCTGACCCGACGCAAGATGCAGGAAGAATTATTGCTGCTCTGGGAGGAAGTGCGTTTCACGCTGCTGTTCGTCACGCACTCCATCGAAGAAGCGCTGGTGGTGGGCAACCGCATCCTGTTGCTGTCTCCGCATCCGGGGCGGGTGAGGGCGGAAGTCCACAGCCATCAATACGATTTGCACAGCCTCGGCGGTGTGGCGTTTCAGGAATCGGCACGGCGCATCCATCGGCTGCTGTTCGACGAAGGCCAGCCGACCCAAGCCGATCATGAGCTGGATTTCGCCGACATCCGCATCGCTTATTGAGCCAGTTGAAAGGAGGGCCCGATGAGCCATTTATCATCCCAGCGTGAAGAGTTCGAAACGGTTTTGCAGCCACTGACCAGCGTGCCGCTGGAGCGTGAATTACCCCTCGGCCAACGTCTGTGGCAGCAAGGTTGGCTACGTAAGAGCCTGATCCTGATTTTGCTCGCAGTGCTTTGGGAAGCAATTGCCCGGTATCAAAACAACGACCTGCTGCTGCCGGGTTTTGTGCAAACCGCACACGCCTTGTACGACGGCCTGCTCAGCGGTGAATTGCTGGGCAAGGTGTGGATATCTCTGGTGGTGTTGCTCAAGGGGTACCTGATCGGCATCGGCCTGGCGTTTGCCCTGACCACACTGGCGGTGTCGACGCAATTTGGTCGCGATTTGCTCAGTACCCTGACCTCGATGTTCAACCCCTTGCCGGCCATCGCCCTGTTGCCGCTGGCGCTGCTGTGGTTTGGACTGGGCCAGAACAGCCTGATTTTCGTGCTGGTGCATTCGGTACTCTGGGCGCTGGCGCTGAACACCTACGCCGGCTTCCTCGGCGTCTCGGAAACCCTGCGCATGGCCGGGCGCAACTACGGTCTCAAGGGCATGCGCTTCGTGCTGTTCATCCTGATTCCAGCGGCGCTGCCGTCGATCCTCGCCGGCCTGAAAATCGGCTGGGCGTTTGCCTGGCGGACGTTGATTGCTGCTGAGCTGGTGTTTGGCGCTACCAGCGGGAAGGGCGGGTTGGGCTGGTACATCTTTCAGAATCGCAATGAGCTGTATACCGACAAGGTGTTTGCCGGGTTGGCGGTGGTGATTCTGATTGGGTTGCTGGTGGAGAATCTGGTGTTTGATTCGTTGGAGCGGGTGACGGTTAGGCGGTGGGGGATGGTGCGTTAGGGAACGCCGAATGTTTGGACGACATATTGGTAATGAGCCCATTGAGCAAGGCGATCAGCGTTTCTATTTTTTCGTTACCCAGTAATTGAACGACGAGCCGTCACTTCTACGTATAAGCGTCACAAGCACTGGCCTGGGAGAGCGAGAAGAGCTTGAGCTGGAACTGGAACTCCAGTCACTCGGTCCAGAGCTGTCGAACGATGATGATCGCGAACTCGGAGGAGATGTTGGAAGATAGGCGCCGCCAGCGGGGCCGTTATTGGTCGCTGCGCTTGGTGGGCCGCTAGGCGGTGCACCACCTAAAAGCCTCTCGTGTACGAGGGTTGGCTCCGTTGGGGTTGAACCATTGAATAGAGTTCTCGGTTGGTCAAAAGAACTCGATCGCTGCGGTAAGTGGCCACGAGCGCTTGAGTTGGAGCCCATAGCCCAGCCACCGTCTCCGCTTCTTCCGAAGGGAGTTGTTGATCTATTACCAAGAGCGGTCAATCCGCCCAACGCCGCTCCGTCTGCGTATCCAGGTCGACTAAGACTCTCCGAGGCAACGCTGGTCATCCGCGCACCCTCGCTTATTATGTCTCCTCTTGGGCCGGGTGCCGCCGCTACAGGACCACCCGCTATCATTAACCCCGTGAATTCACCCGTTTTTTCAGGAGACATTGGACCAAAATCCGCTAATGGTCTGCCTGACCCTGTAGCTCCGGGGCCGCCAAATAGAAAATCGTAGCCGCGCGAAAAGAGTTTTCCCACCCTGCTATGTCCCGTCGGATCCGAAGCATTCACCGGATCCCCCACGCAATACATATACGCATTCAACCCACCCCGTCCAAACGGACTCCAACTGTCCGGGCTATGAAAGCGCATCAGGCAGGGGTTGTAGGCGCGGTAGCCGTTACCCAGCAAATACCATCCGATCTTTTCTTCGCGCAATTGGCCATTGAACCCCAGTCGTGTCTCGACTTTCTGCTGCGCGGACCGCTCGCCGTAGGCGGAGTAGCCGAGGGTGTGGGCCTGGCCATCGACGATTTCACCAATGATGGACTGACTGCGGTCGGTTGCCAGCAGTATTACCCGTGGCTCGCTGCGGTTGTTTGGATCAACAGGTTTGGCGTGACTCATACCGGGATCTTCGCGGAAGTGGAGCAGACCTTGAGTTTTACTCGCTTGAGCCCAACTTGATAACTATCAGAACTGATAGTGGTGTGAGTTGTTTCTATGGGCTAGCGCATGGAGGTGGTGACGGATCCACCGCTTTCGCGAGCAGGCTCGCTCCTACATTGGTTCTTTGTCGTACACAAATTTTGCGACCACCTTGGATCTCCTGTGGCGAGCCGTTGGGTGGTGGTTGGGAGTCGGTGTATCCCGTGGCGCAGACGGCGCAACGCTGACGGTGCCGCCGCCGGCTATCGCTCCATTACCGGGTCAGCATCGACGTTGCTCGGCTTGAAGGGCTAAAGTGATGCACAAACAATCTGGCTCTTCACACAATGTCGCAAGGGGAGGCAATGGAGGCGCGCAGAGAAACGCCGATGGGCGACACTCAGGGACCGCATGCCAATCCTGGTTTTGCCAGGGGCGCGCAACCGTTGATCCGCTGGGCGCGAGAGCATTGGCTGGTGCCGATTCTGGTATTGGCCGCGCTGGTGCGCTTTTACGATCTGACCGCTGCCGCGATTTGGGGCGACGAGGGTTCCAGCCTGCTGCTGGCCCGTTATTCATTACCTGACATCTGGGTACACGCCGCCTACGACGTGCACCCGCCCCTGTACTTCATGCTGCTGCACGGCTGGATCGCGATGTTTGGCGACGGCATATTGTCGATCCGTTGCCTCAGTGCCCTGCCGGGGATTGCCTCGGTCGGGCTCGGTGTGTGGCTGGTCGATCAGCTCGCCACCCGCCGTGCTGCAATCTTCGCCGGCTTCCTGCTGGCCCTGCTGCCCACGGCGGTGCGCTACAGCCAGGAAGTGCGAATGTATTCGCTGCTGGGGCTGTGGTTGCTGGGGGCAACCATTGCGCTGGTGTACTGGATCCGCAAGCCGCAGCGCCGGCGCTATCTGGTGATCTATGTCGTGCTGATGAGCGCGGCGTTTTACACCCATTACTTCACGGCCCTTTGCGTGCTCTGCCATTGGCTGTATCTGGGGATCATCCGTGTGCAGCCGGGTCATCGCCTGCGACACATCCAGCGGGGTGACTGGTGGCTGGCCAATGTGGCTATCGTGGCGCTGTATCTGCCGTGGCTACCGGGGTTTGTCGACCTGCTACGCCACCTGGACCAGTTGAAGGCCAATGGCGATGTTGGCTGGGAATTGCCCGTCAGCCTGGATTCCTTGCCGTCGATGGTCTGGTCGTTGCTGACCCAGGACGACGGAGAAACCCTGCCGCCACTGGTATTTATTGCCTTGCCGCTGACCTTGCCGGTGTTGGCGTGGGTGGCGCTGGCGCGTGATCGCAGTGTGTTCCGTGGCAGCGCGTTGCTCGCGGTCTACACCTTTGTCCCGATGCTGCTGGTGTTTGCGGTGTCGTTTTTTTCGCCGATATTCATCGAGCGCTACCTCACCGCGTATGCCCTTGGCCTGCCGCTGTTGGCGGCATTGGCAATCGACCGCTTGTACTCCGGTTCCCGGGTGCTGGCCATGACGGTGCTGGTCCTGTTTGTCGGTGTTGAACTGGTGGGCCTGAAAAATAACGCGACAGTGGACGTCCATGATCAGGTCAATGTCCTGGTGGAAGACGTCAACCTGCATTTTCAGCCGGGGGACCGGATCGTCACCAGTGACATGCTCTGGTACTTGAGTTACGTCTACTACAACCGCACCAGTACCCAGCCCCTGCTCTACACACCGCCACGGGCCGATGGCACTTCGAGCCGGCCGAACGACTATGGTTTCGGTACCTTGACGATGCCAGACGTGTACCTGGACCACTTGAGCGACCTGCCCAAGGGCACGGGACGAACCTGGCTGATCAGTACCGCCGACGTACCTGACGAGTTCGCACCGTTGCCGGCGCAATGGCATATCGCTCGTCAGATGAAGGCTGGTGGTGTTGCCGCGAGGTTGTACCTGTCTGGCAATACCGGACAATGAGTGGCGTCATCGCAACCTTCAGGGTTTCGACGACAAGTCCGCCATGCCCTTGAGCAACTCGATCGGCAGTGGAAAGACGATGGTCGAGCTCTTGTCGCCGGCAATCGAACTCAGGGTCTGCATGTAGCGCAGCTGCATGGCCCCCGGTTGGCGGCCAAGCATTTCGGCGGCCTGCATGAGTTTTTCCGAGGCCTGCAATTCGCCTTCGGCGTGGATCACCTTGGCTCGCCGTTCCCGTTCGGCTTCAGCCTGCTTGGCGATGGCGCGGATCATCGATTCGTTGAGGTCCACGTGTTTGATCTCGACGTTGGCGACCTTGATGCCCCAGGCGTCGGTCTGGGCGTCGAGTACTTGCTGGATGTCCAGGTTCAACCGTTCGCGTTCGGCCAGCAGTTCGTCCAGTTCGTGTTTACCCAGCACCGCCCGCAGCGTGGTCTGCGCCAGTTGGCTGGTGGCCATCAGAAAGTCTTCAACCTGGATGATTGCCTTTTGCGGATCGAGCACGCGGAAATACAGCACCGCGTTGACCTTGACCGACACGTTGTCGCGGGTGATCACGTCTTGCGGCGGCACGTCCAGCACTACGGTGCGCAAATCGACCCTGACCATTTGCTGGACCACCGGAATCAGCAGGATCAGACCAGGGCCCTTGACCTGCCAGAAGCGCCCGAGCTGGAACACCACGCCGCGCTCGTACTCGCGCAGGATGCGAAACGTCGACCCCGCCAGTGCGATGAGCAACAGCAGGAGCGCGACAAGACCCAATTGCAAACCCATGACTATTCTCCACCCGGCGCCGCGTCAGCCGCGGCCACTTGCAGCAGCAAACCCTTGCGCCCCACCACTCGCACCCGTTGCCCGGGCTGCAGCGGTGTCGCGCTGAGCACTTGCCATCGTTCTCCTTGCAGATGCACCCAGCCGCCATAGGCGTTGCCGAGCTGCACTGACGTGACTGGCGTTTCGCTGCCGACCAGCCCGGCATCACCGCTGACGGTGTGGCGCGGTCGGGTCTTCAGGGCGTGAAACACCAGGTAGATCAGCAACAGCGCGCTGACCAGTCCCAGGCCGATCATTAGCGGCTCGGGCACATCGGTATTGGTCAGGATCACCGCGCCGATCACGAACATCACGATGCCGCCCAGGCCGATCACACCGTAATTGGGCAGTGCCGCCTCGGCGATCAGAAACGCGAGGCCGAAGGTGATCAGCCAGATCCCGAGGGGGTTGGGCACCAGCAATACAACCGTGTCGGCGGCCCAGGTCGATCCGCTCAACGCCAACAGCAGCGCAATGGCACAACAGCGCAAGTTCACTTGACCCTCCGAGAGAGTCTTGGGGTGGCTCTGAACACAGTTTAGTTGAGCCTTGGCCGGTATGAATTTTGCTCAATTTTCGTCGACATCCGATGGGCGGATTTCCCGCCGGAACACGTCATCGGGCCTAGACTTTCAGTACCGAAAGAATTGTTAACCAGCGTCCGCCAGCGATTGTTGCGGACACCGAGGTGCATCATGCGTATGGCAAGAACCGTGCAGCGAAGTCTGGAAAAGGCTCAATGCAACTACGACATCGTCAGCCACCCACACTCGGCCAGCAGCCTCGAAACGGCACGGGTCGCAGGTATTCCTGCCGAACGGGTGGCAAAATCGGTGATCCTCGACGATCACCATGGGCATTACCTGATGGCCGTGCTGCCCGCCAGCCGTCACCTTGACCTGAGCAAAGTCCGCAGTAGCGGTGAGTGGCAGGTGTCTCGCGAAAGCAACCTGGCGCACCTGTTCGACGATTGCGAACGCGGCGCCGTACCGGCGCTGGGTGAGTCCTATGGGTTGGAGGTGGTCATCGATCCGCTGCTGACCCGGCAGAAAGACATCTATCTGGAGGCCGGCAATCACGTCAACCTGGTGCGCATGGACATGCCCGAGTTTCTGAAAATGGTGCCGCATGCCGAAGTGCGGGAGTTGAGTCATTGAGTTTTGTTTCGTCAATGCTGACGTCATCGCGAGCAGGCTCGCTCCCACAGGTTTTGTGATCGACTCAGAACCGTGTGGGAGCGAGCCTGCTCGCGATGACCGCGCAGCGGTCCCTTAATCAGTTCACAGGAGCTAGACATGGAAAGCCCAACCCACAACCTTCCATCCCTGTTCAAGCAACTCGGCCTGCCGGACGACGCCGAAAGCATCGATAAATTCATCGCCACCCATTCACCGCTCAAACCGGAGCTGCACCTTGCGGATGCATTTTTCTGGAGCCCGAGTCAGGCGGATCTTCTGCGAGAGGAGATACTCGATGACGCGGATTGGGCGGAGGTGGTGGATCAGCTGGATGTGCTGCTGAGGAAAGGGCGGGGGGTTTAGAAAACTGATAGGCGGTGGTTCACCGAGGTTGCTCTGATCACAATAATTGACCAGAATTAAGACCTTATTTGAGGTCTTAATTATGCAAAGTGTTTTGGCTGACATGGCTGTCAGCGTGTCTGAACTAAAGAAAAACCCCTCTGCCGTTTTGAATGGCGCCCATGGAGGGCCCGTCGCAGTGCTCAATCACAATCGTGTCATGGGGTATATGGTCCCTGCCGATGTGTTCGAAGCCATGATGGAACGCCTGGATGATCTGGAATTGGCGGAAATCGTGCGTTCTCGTCGTCATGAAACGCCGATTTCGGTAACGCTGGATGACTTATAAGCTCGAATTTCTGCCGTCTGCACGCAAGGAATGGGACAAGCTGGGGCACACGTTGCGTGAACAATTCAAAAAGAAGTTGGCAGAGCGGCTTGAACTGCCTCGAGTCCCTTGCGACTCACTCCATGGCATGCCCGACTGCTACAAAATCAAGTTGAAGTCATCGGGATATCGACTCGTCTACGAGGTGATAGATGAGCGCGTTGTCGTTTCTGTCGTTGCAGTAGGAAAGCGCGAGCGCAGTGAAGTGTATGAGCGCGCCAGGAAACGTTGATCGCTCTCGACAGGTCTCTATTACGTATTTGTTTCAAAACTTGACGGAAAATCCTCTCCAATGCATATTGATAGTTAGCAAACTAACAGTGTGTGTTTTCCCTCGTGCCGAATAACCTCGACGTTCTCCAGATGAACATCAGCAGTGCCATGGTGGTGGCCGCCAGGCATTGGCGCAAAATCTGCCAGACTACGCTGGTCAACTACGGAATCTCCGAAGCCTGCGCCGTTCCGCTGTTGATGATCGGGCGTCTGGGCGAGGGTGTGCGCCAGGTGACGGTGGCCCAGGCAGCAGGGATGGAGAGCCCGTCGCTGGTACGCCTGCTCGATCAACTGTGCCATGCCGGTTACGTCTGYCGCACCGAAGATGCACAGGATCGCCGCGCCAAATGCCTGAGCCTGACCGAAACCGGTCGGGAACTGGTGCAGGCGGTCGAAGTGGAGCTGGTGCGCTTGCGCCACGAAGTACTTGAAGGCATTGACCAGGGTGATCTGGAAGCTACGCTGCGGGTGCTGAGAGCTTTTGAAGCGGCCACACCGCCATCGGTGGCCAACTCTTGAACGGATTCTTCTCGGGCATGCCCCCGGCGCGGGACTGGTTCTACGGAGTCCGCACCTTCGCCGCATCGATGATCGCACTGTACATCGCCTTGCTTATGCAAATGCCGCGTCCGTACTGGGCGATGGCCACGGTGTACATCGTTTCCAGCCCGTTTCTCGGGCCTACCAGTTCCAAGGCGTTGTACCGGGCGGTCGGCACCTTTATCGGCGCTGCGGCGGCGGTTCTGTTCGTGCCGATGTTTGTGCAGAGCCCTTATGTGCTGGTGGTGGTGATTGCACTGTGGACCGGCACACTGCTGTTTCTGTCCCTGCATTTGCGCACGGCCAACAACTACGCCTTGATGCTCGCCGGTTACACCTTGCCGTTGATCGCCCTGCCGGTGGTGAACAACCCGCTGGGGGTGTGGGACGTGGCCGAAGCGCGGACCGAAGAAATCTTTCTCGGTATCGCCGTGGCGGCGGTGGTCGGTGCCATGTTCTGGCCCCGGCGTCTGGCGCCGGTGTTCAACGATTCGGTGAGCAAATGGTTTACCGATGCATCGACCTACAGCCTGCGTTTTCTCAGCCGTAACGTGCAACCTGAAGAAGTCAGCGCGTTGCGCGCATCGATGGTCGCCACGTTCAACTCCCTGGAGTTGATGATTGGTCAGTTGCCCCACGAAGGCTCGCGTCCGCAGACGGTGCGTAACACCAAGGAATTGCGCGGACGGATGATTCACCTGCTGCCTGTGATCGATGCCCTCGACGATGCGCTTTACGCCCTGGAACGACGCACTCCCGAGCTTGTGGACAAGTTCGCGCCGTTGCTGGCCGCCACCACCGAATGGCTCGAACACAAGGATGCCGATCTCGACCGCTGGCAGGCCCTGAAAGATCTACTTGAGGCCCTGCAACCTGCTCCCGAAGTGCTGGATGACCGCAAGCAACTGCTGTTCTCCAACGCCATTTACCGTCTCGGCGAATGGATCGATCTGTGGCAGGACTGCCGCAGCCTGCAATACGCCATCCAGTGCGAAAGCCAGGACAACTGGCGCGCGGTGTATCGGCACTGGCGGCTGGGACGGCTGACGCCGTTTCTGGATCGTGGCCTGATGTTCTATTCCGCTGCTTCCACCGTCACTGCGATAATCGTCGCTTCAGTGTTGTGGATTCTGCTCGGCTGGACCGATGGCGGCAGCGCCGTGATCCTGGCGGCGGTAGCGTGCAGCTTCTTTGCCTCGATGGACGACCCGGCGCCGCAGATTTACCGGTTCTTTTTCTGGACAGCGATGTCGGTGGTGTTCGCCAGCCTTTATCTGTTTCTGGTGCTGCCCAACCTGCATGACTTTCCGATGCTGGTGCTGGCGTTTGCCGTACCGTTCATTTGCGTCGGCACCCTGACGGTCAAGCCGCAGTTTTACCTGGGCATGCTGCTGACCCTGGTCAACACTTCGTCCTTCATCAGCATTCAGGGCGCTTACGACGCGGACTTCCTCAGTTTCGCCAACTCCAACCTGGCCGGTCCCATGGGGCTGCTGTTCGCGTTCATCTGGACCCTCATTGCCCGGCCGTTCGGGGCCGAACTTGCAGCCAAGCGCCTGACCCGTTTCAGCTGGCGTGACATTGTCGGCCTCTCCGAGCCGGCCACGTTGTCCGAGCATCGGCTTCTGGGCATACGGATGCTCGATCGGCTGATGCAGCATCTGCCGCGTCTGGCCATGACCGGCCAGGACTCTGGCGTGGCGCTGCGGGAAGTGCGAGTGGCGCTGAATCTGTTGGACCTGCTCGCTTATACGCCGCGGGTCCTCGGTGTGCCGCAGGTGCTGCTGCGCCAGGTGGTGGCCGAGGTTGGCGAGTACTTCAAGGCCTGTCTCAAGGCCGGTGAGCGCTTGCCGGCACCGAGCCCGTTGCTGATGACCCTCGACCGCACCCGTCGCGCCCTCAGCGGTGCCGGCGATGATGAAACCCGTCGGCATCTGCTGCACGCCCTGAGCGGCTTGCGTCTGGCACTGTTGCCCGGCGTCGAATTCGTCGGTGCCGCCGAGCCCGAAGAACCGCTTCCCCATGGCATTGATGGAGCGCCTTTATGATCGGTGACCTGGATCTGAGCGGGGTGTTCCTGCCCACGCTGCTGGTGCTGATGGGCATTACGTATGTGTTGTACCTGTTGGTGCACGGAGTGCTGACGCGCCTGCACTTTTACCGTCTGGTCTGGCACCGGGCATTGTTCAACGTGGCCCTCTACGCCTTGCTGCTTGGCGCTGTGGACTCACTCAGTCGATACCTGATGACATGAAAAAACCGTTTCTAACCCTGGGTCGCGTGGTGTTGACCCTGTTGATCGTGAGTTTCGCCGTTGTCGTGGTCTGGCGCATGGTGATGTATTACATGTTCGCGCCCTGGACTCGCGACGGGCACATCCGTGCCGACATCGTGCAAATCGCCCCGGACGTGTCCGGGCTGATCCAGCAAGTGGAGGTGCGCGACAACCAGTTGATCAAACGCGGCCAGGTGTTGTTCAGCATCGATCCGGACCGCTTCAAGCTGGCGCTGCGCCAGGCGAAAGCGGCCGTTGCCGACCGTGAAGAAACCCTGGCCCAGGCCCAGCGCGAGGCCAAGCGTAACAAGGGCCTGGGCAATCTGGTGCCGGGTGAACAACTGGAAGAAAGCCAGTCGAAAGTGGCCCGCGCCCAAGTGGCTTTGATGGAGGCCCAGGTGGCGGTGGACAGTGCACAACTCAACCTCGACCGCTCGGTGATCCGCAGCCCGGTGGACGGCTACGTCAACGACCGCGCGCCACGGGCCCAGGAGTTCGTCAGCGCCGGGCGTCCGGTGTTGTCGGTGGTCGACAGCAACTCATTCCATATCGATGGCTATTTCGAAGAAACCAAACTGAACGGCATCCATATCGGCCAAAGCGTCGACATACGGGTGATCGGCGACAATGCGCGCCTGCGCGGGCACGTGGAGAGCATCGTCGCCGGTATCGAAGACCGCGACCGCACCAGCGGCAACAACCTGCTGCCCAACGTCAACCCGGCGTTCAGCTGGGTGCGGCTGGCCCAGCGGATTCCAGTACGCATCGCCTTCGATGACGTGCCGGAAGATTTCCGCATGATCGCCGGGCGCACCGCCACGGTATCGATCATCGATGATCAAAAGCGGGAGCTGGCGCAATGAGCAAGGCCTCGGGTTTGGCGGTCGCCGGGTTAGGCTTGCTGCTGTCGGCGTGTCAGATGGTCGGGCCGGATTATCATTTGCCCGAAGAGGCGGCTGTCCATCGTCCAGACTTCCAGGGCGATCTGGCGGTGGATGGTAAAACGGTGGTGTCCGCGCCGGTGCCGGCCGATTGGTGGCGTTTGTATCAGGACCCGCGACTCGATCAGTTGGTGCAACAGGCCATGGCCTCCAACACTGATTTGCGCGTGGCGGCGGCCAGCTTGTCGCGGTCTCGCGCTCAGGTCGATGAGGCGCAAGCGGCGGGCGGCTGGAGTGGCGGCGTGCAGATGGGCGCCCAGCGCTTGCAGGAGTCCGGCCAGGCGTTCCTGATCCCGGAAAAAGTGCCGGTGGCCAACATTGGCGATATCGGCATCAGCGCGTCGTACCAGTTCGACCTGTTCGGCACCTTGCAACGCGGCATCGAAGCGGCCAAGGCCAACGCCGATGCAACTCAGGCAGCCGCCGATACGGCACGCATCACCGTGGTGGCCGACGTGGTTCGGGCTTACACCCAGGTGTGCGCGGCCAATGAAGAGCGGGAAATTGCCCAGCACTCCCTCGACCTGCAAGCCCAGAGCACGACGCTGATCCAGCGCCTGCGCGATGCCGGGCGTGGCGACGAAACCCAGGTCACTCGCTCGCAAACCCAATTCAAATCCCTGCGCGCGGACATGCCGCGTTATGAGGCGGCGCGTCAGGCCGGGCTCTACCGCTTGTCGATGTTGCTGGCCAAACCTGTGGATCAATTGCCGGCCGGCACCGCCACTTGCGACGAGCTGCCAAAAATCGCGCAGTTGATCCCGGTGGGCGATGGCGCCGCGTTGCTCAAGCGTCGCCCGGATGTGCGGCAGGCCGAGCGGCGGCTGGCGGCCGCGACGGCCGGTATTGGCGTCGCCACGGGTGAGCTGTACCCGAATATCAGCATCGGCGCGACCATCGGTACCGTCGGTATCCTGGACGATCTCGGCGACCCGTCCACCAACCGCTGGGGCTTCGGTCCGTCGCTGACCTGGAAGGTGCCGACCAACGGCGCCCGGGCGCGTATCCGCGAGGCCGAGGCGGTGACCCAGGCGACGCTGGCGCATTTCGATGGGGTGGTGCTCAACGCCATTCGTGAAACCCAGACCGGCCTCGCCCAATACACCGCGTTATTGCAACGTCGCGATGCCTTGGCGGACGCCGAGCAATCGGCAAAACTGGCGGCCGACCAGACCCACCGCTTCTTCCAGGCCGGGCGCGCCTCGTTCCTGGCCGACCTGCAAGCCACCCGCACCTACATCGACGTCACGGCGCAACTGGCGGCCGCGAACACCCAGGTTGCCGCAAGCCAGATCGATTTGTTCCTCGCCTTGGGCGGCGGTTGGGAAAGCGGACGAACGCAAGCGTCGAACTCCGGCAAACCCTGAGGCCATTGCTATGCTTTGAAGTGTTGGACGGGCGTCTGTGCAAAGCGCCCTTTCTTCGCACAAGGCACGCGCAGGTCAGGGGGAAACCAAGAATGAAAAACCCTTATGCTCTCGGCTTCTGGTGCGCCATCGTGGCATTAGTGCTGCTGTCGGCCACCTATTTCTACGGCATCATGCTGGCCCACCAGATCGACAAGGCTCTGGCGTTCCTCGACAGTGCCGTCGCGCTGATTGCGGTGATGTCCATTGCGGTGGTGGCCTGGGCCTCGGTCCAGAATCAACGCATCAAGAAAAGACAACTCGAACAAGGCAAGACCCTGGTCCTGATCTGGGACACCAAGGTGGCGTTGCGTCGTGTCGAAACGGTGTTCGACCGTTATTTCTGGGGCAGTTACTGGCAGCCGGGGCGCACGTTTCAGGAAGTCATGGGCGAATTGACCGGCACGCCGCTGGAAAAAAGCCTCGAGAGCCTGAAAAAACAATGCCTGGCGCTGGACCGGCAAGTGGCTGACGACGGTCGGCACTGGCTCAGCAATGCCCGGGAACTGGCCGATGTCGCCACGGCCATGGCCCGCGAACGTTATCAACTGGACGTCTGCGACCCGCGTGCGGAAGTGACGGGCGGGGCGGTGATCAACCGCGACTTCGAAGTGCTGGTGTACACCTGGACTGCGCGGCTCAAAAGCTTTGATCATCAGCTGGATGAGATCGAGGTCCAATACTCTTGAGTTGATATCGGCTGTTCGATCGCCATCGCGAGCAGGCTCGCTSCTACATTGGAATGCATTCCCCTTGTAGSAGCGAGCCTGCTCGCGATGGCAATTGCATTGACTGCGAATATCTCCAACCGCGTGAACACCCCCCAAGACACTCTTTCACCTTTAATCATTGGGCCGCTCGTCGCGCCCGGTGCTAATCTCCATTCCACTTTCAGCACAGTCGAGCCGCAACCTGTCATGGGTTCAGGGAAGACGACCTCACTTTCAACAACGGACATCGAACGGGTCATACATGAATAAATCAGCAGGCGTGCTACTGGGAATCGTTGTCGCAATCGGTGCCGTCAGCGCAGGCGGAGCCTGGTTCACCGGCACCAAAATCGAAGGTGTGTTGAACACCTCGATTGCCAATGCCAACAAGGAATTGCAGGCAGCCATGGTCGGTTCCAACGGCACAGCGTCTCTGGAACTGGTGTCGCTGGAGCGTCATGTATTCAGCAGCACCGCGCACTACCGTCTCAAGGGCGAAGGCGAAATGTTCGGCGAAGCGCCGGTCGAGTTGCTGTTTGTCGATCACATCGAACACGGCCCGTTGCCGTTCTCGCGGCTGATGTCACTGAAGTGGTTGCCAGTCTTGGCGACCAATCACTACGAACTGGAAAAGACCCCGTCCACCGAGAAGTGGTTTGCCGCCGCCAAGGACAAATCCCCACTGACCGGCGTGGTCAACATCGGCTATGACAACGCTACCAATGGCACCTTCGAGTTGCAGCCGCTGGAAATGGCCCTGGATGACAAGTCGAGCATGAAGTTTTCCGGCTTGAGCATGGACGTCGATGCCAGCGCCCAGGCGCAGAAGGTCAAGGCCAGTGGCTACATGGACAGTCTGAAAGTGACCACCGTGTCCGAAGACCAGGCACCGGTGCAGGTTGAATTGAACGGCCTGACCCTGGCCAGCAACCTGACAAAAAGTACCTACGGTTTCTACACCGGCGAAAACGTCCTTGAACTGGCCAGCGGCAAATCGACTTTTGGCGTCAAGCAGTCGGTGCTGGACTTCAAGAAATTCGAGATGAAGAACCTGACCGAAGAAAAGGGCAGCAGCGCCTCCGGGCGTGCCGATTACAAGGTCAGCGAAGTGTCCTTGAATGGCAAGACCATCGGTTCCGGTGCGCTGACCATGAGCCTGAAGAACCTCGACATTCCGGCCAGCCTGTCGTTGATGCAGGTTTACCAGAGCAAACTGCAGCCGTATGAGCGGGCGGCAGCCGAAGCGACGGCGGCCGGTCTGCCGGCACCGGAGCTGAAACTGACCGAAGCTGAAGAAGCACTGCTCAAGTCCAGCCTGGAAAAACTGCTGGCGGCCGGTCCGCAAGTGGCCCTGGAAAACCTGTCGTTCAACACCGCCAACGGTGAGAGCCGCGCCAACATGGTGCTCGACCTGACCAAGCCACAAGCCATCGACCTGCCGACCGATCAGTTGGTCAGGCAGCTGATTGCGCTGCTGGACTTCAAGTTGCAAGTGTCCAAACCCATGTTGGTCGATGTGCTCACCGTGCAATCGCAAATCGACGGCCAGACCGATGCCAAGCTGATTGCCGACCAGGCCACTGCCACCGCAGACATGTTCAGCAGCATGGCGGTCGGCAGCCAACTGGCAAAACTGGACGGCAACAATATCGTCACCAACTTGCATTACGCCAACAATCAGGTGGACTTCAACGGCCAGAAAATGACCGTCGAAGAGTTTGCCGGTTTTGTGATGAGCAAGTTCCAGGGTACTGGCGCCACCGAATAACGGCGACCTTGTAACCCGGTAACGTCCTAATGCCAGTCAGTTAAGCCCCGGACATTGTGGGAGCGAGCTTGCTCGCGATAGCGGACCGTCAGGCACCCCTTGTGTGACTGTCCAACCGTCATCGCGAGCAAGCTCGCTCCCACAAGATTTGCGGTGTTCAAACGCTTAACTGACTGGCATTACGGCAGCGCCCGGTCTCTGCATCGCGCAGGCGCCGGGCGTTTTGCTGTCCGCCCCCTAGGGAATGTCACGGATCAGTCGCCATGCCTCTTCCCATGGCAACGTTTGTTTCATCCGCTCGGCGAGCATCGCCATGGCCCGGTCCATCTCGCAGGCGACCGCCGCCGACACCACGCCGTTTTTTCCGAACAGGCCTATGAAAGGCGGATCGTAAGGGTCACCCTTGAACTCGACTTCATCCCAGGCCTCGGCGTGCCCGAGGTAGTCGTAGGTTTTACCGAAATGCCAGGTCCAGAAAAACGGCACGTCGAGGTAATGCTCGTCACCGCCTAGCATATTGGCCGCAGCGATCCGCGCCTGCTGTTGGGCCAGTCGCCAGTGTTCGATGCGCAGGTATTGGTTGTTCAGCGGGAACGTGGCGATATCGCCAGCCGCCCAGAGACCGTCGGCCACGCGCATTGTGCCGTCGACACGCAGCGAGTGATCCTGCTCTTTCGCCAGCCCGGTGAAGGCCGCAGTGGCTGGCGTGACGCCAATGCCGACCAGCACCAGATCGGCCGGCAAACGTTGGCCGTTGTCCAGGCGCACGGCTTCGACCTTGTCCGTCCCTTCGATCTGTGCCGCATTGCCCCGGGTATGAAACACGACGCCATTGGCTTCATGCCGTGCGCGAATGGCCTTGCCGACCGTGTCACCGAACTGCTTGGCAAACGGCACTTCGTGGCGGGCCAGCACGGTCACGTTCAGGCCAAGCTGGCGCAGGGACGAGGCGGACTCCATGGCAATGAAACTGTCGCCGATGATCACCACCCGCTGGCCGGCGCTGGCGCTGTCCAGAATCTGCTGCGCATGGGCTTTGGAGCGTAAGACGAACACTTGCGGCAGGTCGGCGCCGGGCAGCGTCAGCGGGTTGGGTACGCCGCCGGTGGCCAGCAGCGCGGCGTCGTATGTCAGTGATTGGCCATCAGTCAGCCGCAGCGTCCTGTTTGGCGCATCCAGGCTTGCCACTTCGCCTTGCAGGCGCTCGATACGCTGCTCGCGGTAAAAGTCCTCGTCACGCAGCGGCGGGACTTCGTGCAACGGCATCTCCCCGGCGATCACGTATTTGCTCAGCGCGGTGCGGTCGTATCCGGCGTCGGCTTCGCGGTCGATCAACAGCAACCGGCCGCCGAAACCTTTCTCGCGCAACGCCGCTGCCGCTGCCGTACCTGCCGCGCCAGCGCCGATAATAATGAAGGTTCGTGGATCGTCGGCCGGTGGCGTGTGGGCGTCCGACAACGGCTGGTCGCCGACCCAGATGTCGCCGTCGCGGATTTCGAGGGGGTAGCGCTTGAGGCTGTCCAGGGCTGGCGGTTCACACAGCCCGCCATCCTCGATCCGAAACTGCGCCTTGTGCCACGGACAGGTCAGGCGCCCGTTGCATACCGCACCGTCAGCCAGCGGGGCTCCGGCATGAGGGCATTCGGCCTGATAAGCGCGCAGTTGCTCACCGGCCCGCAACAGCAGAATCTTGCTGTCCTGGACCTGCACTTCCAGACCCCGGTCTTCGGGCACATTGGCGACACGCGCAACGCGATGCAGAGTCATGATTGCTCTCCAGACAGACGTTTCACTTATGAGTCTGGTGCCTATCGCGAGGTTCAGCCAATTCCCCCTGCCAAGGTGCGAACGGTCCGGCTATAGTTTGCACGCCGACGACGGCCCAACACGCACAAGGTGCTCCGGTATGCCCCGATTGACCTCAATGAACCCTTGGCTCGCGGCCGTAGCCGTCGCCCTTTGCGTGCAGTTCCCGGCGCAGGCCCAGGAGCGCTTCACCCTGAACATTCCGGGTGTCTCCGATGACCGTCTGTTCACATTGGCCGCCGCCAGCGATGCCGCAGGCTGCGGCGGACACAACATTTCCCCGGCGTTGAACTGGAACACCGGCCCGGCAGCCACCCAAAGCTACGCCATCGTCATGCACGACCCGGACGGCCAGAAGGGCCAGGGCGCCGATCACTGGGTGCATTACGGCATCAAGGCCGGCACTCACCAGATCCCGGCGGGCGCCGGGACCAAACCCGGCCTCGAAGGCTTCGGCGGTACCAACAGCAAAAACACCACCGGCTACATCGGCCCCTGCCCACCCGTTGGCGACAGCGCGCATCACTACATCATCCAGATCTACGCCCTGGACCTGGCCCCGGACGCCTTGCCCGCCGGCCTGACCCGTGTGCAGTTGCTGGAAAAAATCAAAGGCCACGTCCTGAGAAACAGCAGTGTGGTGCGGCGCTATCACCGCTAAAGGCTGATCGCTCAGCAGATTTGCAGAACACTGAAGTGCGCAGCATTCCGGGGATTTGGCATCCACCCCCGAAAGCGCGCACTATCAGGCTATAGCCGATGYGTTGGAGGATGCCGTGGCAAAAAAAATCGACCGCATCGCCCAAATGCTCAACTGCCCGCAAAAGGGAGAAGAACTGCGGCGAGCGATTACCGAGAGTCGCAAGGATTTTCTGCTGAATCAGCCGGAAGAGGATCTTGTTGAAGACGACGACCTTGAAGAGGAGCTCTTCGAGGACGACGAGGACGATGATGAGTACGACGAGTTTGACTGGACGACAGAATGAAAAAAACCGCTTCGGCGGTTTTTTTGTGGGCCAGGACAGCACCGGTCGGAGACTCGTTGACCCTCGTGCAAGGAATGGAACACTATAAGGTACTTTTTTTCGTACCTTTGGGGCCGTCATGGAACAGCTACTTGCAAGCCGTTCGGTCAGCATCACCGAGCTCAAGCGCAGCCCGAGCACTGTCATTGAGCAAGCGGGTTCCGAGCCTGTTGCCGTGCTCAACCACAATCGCCCAGCCGCCTATCTTTTACCGCACGCGGCCTATCAACAGCTGCTGGATCGGCTACACGCTGCCGAACTTCGTGAAGCCATTGCAGCCAGCCGCAACGATCCGCGTCCGGCCATCACTGCCGATACCGTGTTTGCCGAGCTTGAAGCGCTGATTGATGAGGTAGCAGCCGAGCAAAACCGTCCATGAGGCAATTGCTTTTCTCTGCATTGGCACGGGACGATCTGCTGCAAGTCGCTCGTTTTATCGCCCGGGACAACCCTGAACGGGCTCGGACGTTTGTGGGTGAGCTACGTAGGCAGTGCACACGGTTGATTGAACAACCGAATCTGGGTGTTTCAAGAGACGATTGCGCGAAGGGATTACGAATGCTTGCCCATGGTCGATATCTGGTTTTCTACTGTTTGATGGACGACGGGATCAAGGTCGAACGCGTGCTGCATAGCGCGAGAGACATTGGCCGGCTGTTTGAAAAAAACAGCATTGATCATTAGGCGCCAAGCCTTCAAACACCCACAAAAAAAGCCCCAGACCCATAAGGCCTGAGGCTTTCTCGTTACAACGTATGGTGCACCAGGCGGGATTCGAACCCACGACCCCTGCCTTCGGAGGGCAGTACTCTATCCAGCTGAGCTACTGGTGCAGCGGGCGCCATGATACTCATATGCGCTGCGGGCGTCCATGCTGCTGAATCGCCTGCGTTTTTTTAAAGCTGTAATGCGCGTTTGCTACGTTGATCAGAAAAAATAGGCAAAAGCGTCGTTTTCGTTCTTTTTTTCGAACAGGCTATTGTCCTTTACCCCCTTTGATCCTAGGATTCGTTTGAGATTTCAAACGCTCATCTCTGGGTGCTGAACCGCGCGATTTGAATCAGTGCGCTATTTATGTGCTTCAGCCCGGTGAATGATTTCCCTGACGGCAGCCTATCGAGGCGCCTTTCAACAATCATAATTTGCTCCGCATTCATTGCGGTGCTGTTAAGGAAAGCCGACATGCAGCTTAAAGACACCCAGTTGTTCCGCCAGCAAGCCTTCATCGATGGCGCGTGGGTTGATGCGGACAATGGTCAGACGATCAAGGTCAACAACCCGGCAACGGGCGAAATTCTGGGCACCGTGCCGAAAATGGGCGCTGCCGAAACCCGCCGTGCGATCGAAGCTGCTGACAAAGCGCTGCCGGCCTGGCGTGCACTGACCGCCAAGGAACGTGCGACCAAGCTGCGTCGCTGGTTTGAGCTGATCATCGAGAACCAGGACGACCTGGCTCGCCTGATGACCCTGGAACAAGGCAAGCCATTGGCCGAAGCCAAGGGCGAAATCGTTTACGCCGCTTCCTTCATCGAATGGTTCGCCGAAGAAGCCAAGCGCATCTACGGTGACGTGATTCCGGGCCACCAGCCAGACAAGCGCCTGATCGTGATCAAGCAGCCAATCGGCGTGACCGCTGCCATCACCCCGTGGAACTTCCCGGCTGCAATGATCACCCGTAAAGCCGGCCCGGCCCTGGCCGCCGGTTGCACCATGGTGCTCAAGCCTGCTTCGCAAACTCCTTTTTCTGCTTTCGCCCTGGCTGAACTGGCTCAGCGTGCCGGTATCCCGGCTGGCGTGTTCAGCGTTGTTTCCGGTAGCGCCGGCGACATCGGCAGCGAGCTGACCAGCAACCCGATCGTGCGCAAGCTGTCCTTCACCGGTTCGACCGAAATCGGTCGTCAACTGATGTCGGAATGCGCCAAGGACATCAAGAAAGTCTCCCTGGAACTGGGCGGCAACGCTCCGTTCATCGTGTTCGACGACGCGGACCTGGATAAGGCCGTCGAAGGCGCGATCATTTCCAAATATCGCAACAACGGTCAGACCTGCGTCTGCGCCAACCGCCTGTACATTCAGGATTCGGTCTACGACGCGTTCGCCGAGAAGCTGAAAGTGGCTGTGGCAAAGCTCAAGATCGGTAACGGTCTGGAAGCAGGCACCACCACTGGCCCGCTGATCGACGAAAAAGCCGTGGCCAAGGTGCAAGAGCACATTGCCGACGCCGTTGCCAAAGGCGCCACCGTGCTGTCTGGCGGCAAGTCGATGGAAGGTAACTTCTTCGAGCCGACCATCCTGACCAACGTGCCGAAGAACGCTGCCGTGGCCAAGGAAGAAACCTTCGGCCCACTGGCTCCACTGTTCCGCTTCAAAGACGAAGCCGATGTGATCGCGATGTCAAACGACACCGAGTTCGGTCTGGCCTCGTACTTCTATGCTCGCGACCTGGGTCGTGTGTTCCGTGTGGCTGAAGCCCTGGAATACGGCATGGTCGGCGTCAACACCGGGTTGATCTCCAACGAAGTCGCGCCGTTCGGCGGCATCAAGGCCTCGGGCCTGGGCCGTGAAGGCTCCAAGTACGGCATCGAAGATTACCTGGAAATCAAATACCTCTGCCTGGGAATCTAAGCCAGTAAGAGCATTGCTTCAAGCGCAAAGGGCACGAGAGCGCTGTCCCTTTGCGCCGCTTCAAACCGGAATATTCTCGGTGACCGGGAACGCCGTGGCAGTCGATCATCGCATGCTGCCGCCGTTGCTCCCTGTCGCTTTATCCTTGAACCACGCCGCCCGATGAGCGGTGAATGAGGACTGTATGAGCAAGACTAACGCTGATTTGATGGCCCGCCGTACCGCTGCTGTTCCACGTGGTGTTGGCCAGATTCACCCGATCTTCGCCGATTCCGCGAAGAACGCGACCGTGACCGACGTCGAAGGTCGTGAGTTCATCGACTTCGCCGGCGGTATCGCCGTACTGAACACCGGCCACCTGCACCCGAAAGTCATCGCCGCCGTGACCGAGCAGTTGAACAAGCTGACCCACACCTGTTTCCAGGTTCTGGCCTACGAGCCGTACGTGGAAGTGTGCGAAAAAATCAACGCCAAGGTGCCGGGTGATTTCGACAAGAAAACCCTGCTGGTGACCACCGGCTCCGAAGCCGTGGAAAACTCCATCAAGATCGCCCGTGCCGCCACTGGCCGTGCCGGCGTGATCGCGTTCACCGGTGCTTACCACGGTCGCACCATGATGACCCTGGGCCTGACCGGTAAAGTCGTGCCTTACTCGGCCGGCATGGGCCTGATGCCAGGCGGCATCTTCCGCGCGCTGTACCCGAATGAACTGCACGGTGTGAGCATCGACGACTCGATCGCTTCCATCGAACGCATCTTCAAGAACGATGCCGAGCCGAAAGACATCGCCGCGATCATCATCGAACCGGTTCAGGGCGAAGGCGGTTTCTACGTCGCTCCTAAAGAGTTCATGAAACGTCTGCGTGCCCTGTGCGACCAGCACGGCATCCTGCTGATCGCTGACGAAGTACAGACTGGCGCTGGCCGTACCGGCACCTTCTTCGCCATGGAACAGATGGGCGTTGCTGCCGACCTGACCACCTTCGCCAAATCCATCGCTGGCGGCTTCCCGCTGGCCGGTGTTTGCGGCAAGGCCGAATACATGGACGCCATCGCTCCAGGCGGCCTGGGCGGCACCTACGCCGGTAGCCCGATCGCTTGCGCCGCGGCCCTGGCCGTGATGGAAGTGTTCGAGGAAGAGCACCTGCTGGACCGTTGCAAGGCTGTTGGCGAGCGTCTGGTAACCGGTCTGAAGGCCATCCAGGCCAAGTACCCGGTGATCGGTGAAGTCCGTGCCCTGGGCGCGATGATCGCTGTCGAGCTGTTCGAAAACGGCGACAGCCACAAGCCGAACGCCGCAGCCGTGGCGTCCGTTGTGGCCAAGGCTCGCGACAAGGGTCTGATCCTGCTGTCCTGCGGCACCTACGGCAACGTTCTGCGCGTCCTGGTACCGCTGACCTCGCCGGACGAGCAACTGGACAAAGGCCTGGCGATCATCGAAGAGTGCTTCTCCGAGCTCTGATCACTCAGTGTGACCTGATCCACAAAAAACCCGCTTCGGCGGGTTTTTTCATTCCCCTTGAAACGCATCCCGCGCATTAGCGCTGTATCGAATGGCCAGCTTTGGCTAAGGTTCCTGCATTGCCAGGGAGAGCTGTATGACAACTGTCATTTTACCCGCGGTTCCGAGAGTCCTGATTGCCGAGGCCGACCCCTGGTCCCGGGATTTGCTCAAGGAAGTGTTGTTGAACGTACGCTGCGATGCGCGGCTGGATCTGTGCGCCGATGGTCAGCAGGCCTTGGAGTTGCTGGCGGACAACCCCTATGACCTGGTGATAGCCGACTGGGAGTTGCCGGGCGTCGATGGCCTGAATGTCCTGCGCAACGTCCGTCAGCGCAAACGCAATCCGCCCATGCCGTTCATTCTGATGAGCAGTCGCAACGACAGTGCCAGCGTGCGCGAGGCCTTGCCGTTGGCGCCGGCCGCGTACCTGACCAAGCCCCTGAACATGGAAAGCCTGACCCAGCGGTTGCAGGCGTTGCTGCTGAACGCTGGCGAAGAAGTCTCATGCGAAGTGCCGTCGCTGGCGCCGGGGATGACATTGGCGGTGTATTTGGAGCGTCGACGGGAATTGGCCGACGGCGCGCCATTGATGACCGACGTGCAAGTGGCGGTCAAACGCAGCCTCAACCCCAATGGCCTCGATCTGACGGTGCTGGAAGACGAAATCCGCACCGATCCGCAGGTCACGGCCGTGCTGATCGCCGCTGCCAACAGCGCGGCCCAGCACCACGGCGCCGCTGTGCAAACCCTGTCCCAGGCACTGCATCGCCTTGGCACCGGGCAGAGCATGAACCTGATTCTCGGGCTGGCGCTCAAGCGCAGTGCCCGGCTCAGCGATCCGCAATTGGCCGACTATGCCGAGCGTTACTGGGATCTGTCCCTGCACACCGCCGAATACGCGCGAACCCTGGCGCGCTTGCTCGATCTGGATCAGGAGCGCTGCTATTGCGCCGGCATGTTGCATCGTCTCGGCGATCTGGCGTTGCTGCGCTGTTTGCAGGAATGGAAACAGGCCGGTGGCGAACTGGACGAGCAGGAGGAAGTGGGCGAAGCGCTGGTTGAGTTTGGCGCGGCCTATGGTTCGGCCCTGCGCACGCGCTGGCGTCTGCCGCTGGAGTTGCGGGAGCTGATTGCGGCGGCCTACCAGCTCGGTGGCGGGGTTTACTCCCGCGAAGCGCTGGTGATGAACATGGCAGCGCAGCTGGCGCGCCTGACCGAGCATGAGGGTATCGAGATGCTGGCGAAGAGCCGGACGGCGCGGTTGCTCAAGATCGGTTTGCCGGAGTTGATGCGTTTGCGCAGGAAGTAAGTACACCACCAACCCCTGTGGGAGCGAGCTTGCTCGCGATAGCAGACTGTCTGCCAACATTGATGTTGAATGAGCCGCCGCCATCGCGAGCAAGCTCGCTCCCACAGGGTTCCAGGGTGAACCTGTCAGGCCGTGACAATCCGGTTCTTGCCGTCGCGCTTGGCCTGGTACATCGCGGCGTCCGCCCGGGAAAACAGGTTTTCCACGTTTTCGTCCGCGGCGGTCAGGCTGGTCAGGCCCTGGCTGACGGTGATGCCGAACGTCCGGCCTTCATGGGTGAAACGCAATCGCTGAATCTGCTGTTGCAAGCGCTCAGCCACTTGCAGGGCCATCTGCGGCGTGCAGCCGGGAAACACCGCAGCAAACTCCTCACCGCCAATGCGCCCGAAAAGGTCGTCACGGCGCAACGCTGCGCGGCCGCTTTCGGCAATGCGTTGCAGCACGTTGTCGCCTTCCTGGTGACCGTAGGTGTCGTTGATGATTTTGAAGTCATCGATGTCCAGCATCAGAAACGACAGCGGCTCGCCCTTGTTTCGGGCGTGTTCGAACTCGCGTTGAGCGCATTCGAAGAAATGCCGGCGATTGCTGCTCTGGGTCAGGGCGTCGGTGGTGGCCAGGCGATGCAGCTCGGTTTCCATCTGCTTCTTGTCGGTGATGTCTTCGGCGATGCCGAAGATGATCACCGGTTGCCCCGGCTCGGCCTGGCGGTTGATGTAGCATTTGTCGCTGAGCCAGCGCATCTGGCCGTCGGCGGCAGTGATTCGATACTCGCGGTCTTCCACGGCGCCTTTGTCCAGCACTTCGGCCAGGCTGCGTTCGGCATAGTCCAGGTCGTCGGGATAGATGTTGTCGCGCCATTGATTGCAGTCGGCCAGCAGTCGATCGGCTGAACGGCCAAAGATCCGTTCATAGGCGGGGCTGACGTAAAGCACCTGGCGGGTTTCCCAATCGAATGCCCACAGCACCGCGTTGACGCTCGCCAGCAAGGTGTTGAGCAACTGTTCGCGTTCGCTCAGACGTGCGACTTCGCCTTGGGCGTGCATCAGCGCCATCAGGGTCTGCGCGGCCTCGGGCCAATGTGACGGAGATGAGTCTTGCAGGTTTTTTTGGGCCATCGACACAAATCTCAAAGGGCATGCCGCGTGTTCAATGGCGGCCAACACCAAGCCCGCCGGGGGATGGCGAAGTGTCTTTGAGATTGGGCTTTTTAGATGAAGTTCCCGCCTTTTGTGGCGAAGGAGAGGTCTCCCGCCGGGCGGTACTGATGACGCGATTTTGCGGTCAGACCACAAACCCATGTGGGAGCGAACCTGCTCGCTCCCACAGGTTTTGTGGTTCAGGCGGCGGCAGGACGCAAGGAGTAGGTCTTCAACTGATCGGCGAAGTCGCGCAGCGATTGAATCCCGCTGGCTTCGGCTTCGTGTACCCAGTCCTTGATGGCCGCCAGCATGTCGTGGCCATTTGAGCTGGTCTTGACCCAGATCTGCTGCAGGGCCAGGCGTTTCTCGTAAATTACCTTCAGCGCCTGACTGTGCTCGAGCATGTTCTGGATGCGTACATGGTGTTTGTCATCCAGCAGGCTGGTCTCCCGCGAAAGCAGGCGTTTGGCCCGGTGGAACTGGTGACGTACCGAGTGATCGACCTTTTCCAGCTCTTGCTTGACCAGCGGGCCGATCACCAGTTTTCGGTACTGGGCCATGATCTGGAAGCGGTTGTTGAGGATCGCCATGGCGGTGTCCATGTCCAGGTTGCCCTTGCCTTCGACGCGATGGGCGATCGGCGCGACCCGTTGAACCTTGGCCAGGCGCAGGAAGCTGAAGACTTGAATCCACGCCCAGCCCAGGTCGAATTCCCACTTCTTCACCGACAGTTTTGCCGAGTTAGGGTAGGTGTGATGGTTGTTATGCAGTTCTTCGCCGCCAATCAGGATGCCCCACGGCACCAGGTTGGTCGCCGCATCGCGGCATTCGAAGTTGCGGTAGCCGATGGCATGACCCAGGCCATTGACCACGCCGGCGGCCCATACCGGGATCCACATCATCTGGATGGCCCAGATGGTGATGCCAATGGTGCCGAACAGCAGCAGGTCGATAACGCCCATGATCGCGATGCCCAGCAGCGGATAGCGGCTGTAGAGGTTGCGCTCGATCCAGTCTTCGGGGCAGTTCTTGCCGTAGATGCGCAGGGTCTCGGGGTTTTCCGCTTCGGCGCGGTACAACTCGGCGCCTTTGCGCAGCACCGTGGACAAACCCTTGATGACCGGGCTGTGCGGGTCATCGACGGTTTCGCATTTGGCGTGATGCTTGCGGTGGATGGCGGTCCACTCGCGGGTGTTCTGCGCCGTGGTCAGCCACAGCCAGAAACGGAAGAAATGCTTAAGGCCCCCATTCAGCTCCAGGGAGCGATGGGCCGAGTAACGATGCAGATAGACCGTGACGGCGATGATCGTGACGTGGGTCATCAGCAGGGTGACTGCTACCAGAGACCAGGGCGACAAGCCAAGAAAACCTTCGTACCACATAGGCTATAGGGCCCTCGATAAAGAAAAAACAGCCGTTGCATTATCACTAAGCCCACACAGAAAACCAGTCGCCCTTTCAGATAAGAGTGGCTGGATGTGTCTTTAAACTATAATCCCCACCTTTTTGTAGGGACATGGATCGCCGGATGTCTGCCACCTATCGCGATGCCTTGCGCACAGCGCTGCTCTATCTGTTGCTTTCTGTGGTTTGGCTGCAGATCAGTGGCTATTTATTAAACAGTTTCTTCGATAGCTCTGCCGAGCGACTGCGATGGCAACTGATCAACGGTTATGTTTGGGGGCTGTTCAGCGCCGGGTTGATCTTCATTGCCCGGGCGCGGCTGCTGCGGTGTCTGGGGATCGACGCCACATTGCACGAACGCAATACCAATCGCGAGCGCCTGCGCCAGGCGGCTGCTGTTTTCGACTGTACCCGCGAAGGCGTGCTGGTCACCGATCGGGAAGGCGTGATCGTCCATGTGAACCGGGCGTTCATGGAAATCACCGGTTATGGTTGTGAGGACGTGCTCGGGCAGCGCCCCAATATGTTCAAGTCCGGACGTCATCCATCTGACTTCTATCAGGTGATGTTCGCCGCGCTTGAACGCACAGGGGAGTGGAGTGGGGAAATCTGGAACCGGCGCAAAAGCGGCGAAATTTACCCACAATGGCAGACGATCCGCCTGATCCACGACGACTACGGCCGGCCGAGCCAATATGTGGCTGTGTTTTCCGATATCAGTGCAATCAAGAACTCCGAACACGAGTTGATGCACCTGGCGCACCACGATCCGCTGACCGACCTGCCGAACCGCCTGCTGTTCACCGACCGCACCGAACAGGCCCTGGCCTCGGCGCAGGTCCACAAGCGTGGCTGCGCGCTGCTGATGATCGATCTCGATCACTTCAAGATGATCAACGACAGCCTTGGGCACACCATCGGCGATCAGTTGCTCAAGGCGGTGGCCGAGCGCCTTGGCGCCATGTTCGGCCCGGGCATCACCCTGGCGCGGCTGGGTGGGGATGAGTTCGCCGTACTCGCCGAAAGTTGTCCGCAATTGGTTCAGGCCGCTGCGTTGGCCCAGCGGATCATCGACGGCCTCAAAGCACCATTCTCTATCGATGACCATCAGTTGTTCATCAACACCAGCATCGGCATCAGCCTGTTCCCCAGCGATGCCTTGAGTGTTGAGCAACTGCTGCGTAATGCCGACTCTGCGCTATTCAAGGCCAAGAGCACGGGGCGCAATGATTATGCCCTGTATACAGAAGAGCTGACGGCCCACGCCCAGCAACGGGTCGAGATCGCCTTTGAATTGCGCCGCGCCCTGGACCGGGAAGAGCTGCGGGTTTATTACCAGCCGGTTCATGACCTCAGGAGCAGTCGCCTGATTGGCGTCGAGGCGCTGGTGCGTTGGCAGCACCCGCAGCGGGGATTGGTGTCGCCGGCGGAATTCATTCCGGTCGCCGAGCGAACCGGTCTGATTGCTGAAATCGATGCCTGGGTCATGGCGCAGGCGTGCCGGCAGATGTGCCAGTGGCAGCAGAGTGGAGTGGTGCTGTCGTTCGTTGCGGTCAACGTTTCTTCGCGCCTGTTCGCCCGTCGTGAGCTGTATCGGCAGGTGGCGCAGGTCCTGCGCGAAACCGGGCTGGAGCCGGCGTTTCTGGAGCTGGAAGTGACCGAAAGCGCGGTGATGGAGGACCCGGAAGTCGCGCTGGAGCAAATGCATCGCCTGCGCGAGTTGGGGGTGCGCCTGGCCATCGACGACTTCGGCACGGGGTATTCATCGCTGCTGCGGCTCAAGCGTCTGCCGGTGCAGAAGCTGAAAATCGACCAGGGCTTCGTCGCCGGATTACCGTGGGATGAGGATGATGCGGCAATCTCGCGGGTGATCATTGCCCTGGCGCAAAGCATGGGCATGCAGGTGCATGCCGAAGGGATCGAGCAGGTCGAACAGGCGGCTTTCCTTCTCGAACAGGGATGCGATCTGGGGCAAGGCTATTGGTTCGGACGGCCGGTGCCAGCGGCGCAGCTCGATTGGATGCATGCGCCGGTGATCGGATAGGCGCAATCCCTGTGGGAGCGRGCTTGCTCGCGATAGCGGAGTAACAGTCGAGACTTCTAGAGACTGACACGCCCTCATCGCGAGCAAGCCCGCTCCCACAGGTTTTTTGGTGTGCCTGAAAGAGGGTGATTCACCTCAAGCCCTTGTCCCTTCAAGTAATCTCTTCTGGTTATATAAACATTCTTAAATAGTCTTTTTAAGAATATCTACACCTCTCTAGTATTGCTCTCACGCCGCAAGCAGTGCCGACACTGCGAGGCAACCTCTCAGTTGAAGGAGCAGCAATATGAGCGCATCCCTGCGAAGCGTCGACGGTCAAGACGAAGCCACCATCCTGCGTGAAATCCAGAGTGCCCTGCGCGACCTGCGCTTTGGCGCCGTGGAAATCACCGTGCACAACGCCCAGGTGGTGCAGATCGAACGCAAAGAAAAATTCCGCTTGCAGCAGCCGGGCAACAAACCGGGCTGAGGCGAAACAGGCACCGCGATTTCCGATATCCCATAAGAAAAAGCCAACACACCAAGAATTCCAGGAGCTTTCACCATGTCGTCGATTCGCCACTTCGCTTTGGCCGCCCTGGCCAGCGCCCTTTTTGCCGGTTCCGCGGTAGCCAAGGATTACGAGCTGCTCAACGTGTCGTACGACCCGACCCGCGAGCTGTACCAGGACTACAACGCCGAATTCATCAAGTTCTGGCAGAAGGATCATGCCGGCGACACGGTGAAAGTCCAGCAATCCCACGGCGGTTCGGGCAAACAAGGCCGGGCGGTGATCGATGGCCTGCGTGCCGACGTCGTGACGCTGGCCCTGGCCGGTGACATCGACGAAATCGCCAAGCTCGGCAAGACCCTGCCGGCGGACTGGCAAAAACGCCTGCCGGACGCCAGCACGCCTTACACCTCGACCATCGTATTCCTGGTGCGCAAGGGCAACCCGAAAGGCATCAAGGATTGGGGCGACCTGGTCAAGAATGACGTCTCGGTGATCACGCCGAACCCGAAAACCTCCGGCGGTGCGCGCTGGAACTTCCTCGCGGCCTGGGCCTATGGCCTCAAAGCCAATGGCGGCGACGAGGCCAAGGCCAAGGAATACGTGCAAACCCTGTTCAAGCACGTGCCAGTGCTGGATACCGGCGCTCGCGGTTCGACCATTACCTTCGTCAACAACGGTCAGGGCGACGTGTTGCTGGCCTGGGAAAACGAAGCCTTCCTGGCCCTGAAAGAAGAGGGCGGCGCCGACAAGTTCGACATCGTCGTGCCATCGCTGTCGATTCTCGCCGAGCCACCGGTGGCGGTAGTCGACAAGAACGCCGAGAAAAAGGGCAACGAGCAGATCGCCGAAGCCTACCTCAAGCACCTGTACAGCCCGGCCGGCCAGGAAATCGCGGCGAAGAACTTCTATCGTCCACGTGACAAGGACGTGGCCGCCAAGTACGCCCAGCAGTTCCCGAAACTGGAACTGGTGAGCATCGACAAGGACTTCGGCGGCTGGAAAGCCGCACAGCCGAAATTCTTCAATGACGGCGGGGTGTTCGACCAGATCTATCAGGCGCAGTAATATTAAATAGCCATCAATGAGCCTCGAATTTCGATTCGAGGCTTTGTGCGTTCTCAACCAAGGACTTTTATGTCGCGTCGTATCTCCCCCGTCATACCCGGCTTCGGGCTGACGCTGGGCTACACCTTGGTGTACCTCAGCCTGATTGTGCTCATACCACTGGCGGCGATGTTCGTGCATGCCGCTCAACTCACCTGGGATCAGTTCTGGGCAATCATCTCGGCGCCACGGGTGCTGGCGGCGCTGAAGCTCAGCTTCGGCACCGCCCTGTGTGCCGCGATCATCAACGGCATCATCGGCACGCTGCTGGCCTGGGTATTAGTGCGCTATACCTTCCCGGGGCGCAAAGTCATCGACGCCATGATCGACCTGCCGTTCGCATTGCCCACGGCAGTGGCCGGTATTGCACTGACGGCGCTGTACACCCCTACCGGCCTGGTCGGTCAGTTTGCAGCGGATCTGGGATTCAAGATCGCCTACACCCCCCTGGGCATCACCCTTGCCCTCACTTTTGTGACACTTCCATTCGTAGTACGTACCGTACAGCCAGTATTGGCGGATATCCCCCGTGAAGTGGAAGAAGCGGCGGCGTGCCTGGGGGCAAAACCCTTGCAGGTTTTCCGTCATATCCTGCTGCCGGCACTGCTTCCGGCATGGCTTACCGGTTTCGCTCTGGCCTTTGCCCGCGGGGTCGGCGAGTACGGTTCGGTGATTTTCATTGCCGGCAACATGCCGATGAAAACTGAGATTCTGCCGTTGCTGATCATGGTCAAGCTCGACCAATACGATTACACCGGCGCTACCTCCATTGGTGTACTGATGCTGGTGGTTTCCTTCGTCCTGTTGCTGCTGATCAACTTGTTGCAGCGGCGCATCGAAACCCCATAAGGAGGCGCACCCATGTCCCAATCGTCTATTGCTGCCGCTTCCTCGAACGCTGCCCGCCGTGGCAGCGCGACTTCGCGGCGAATCCTGATCGGCCTTGGCTGGCTGATTTTTGCCCTGTTCCTGTTGCTGCCGCTGTTCATCGTGGTGTCCCAGGGCCTGAAGCTTGGCCTCGGTGCGTTTTTCACCGCGATCTTTGAGCCGGATGCGCTGTCGGCGCTGAAACTCACGGTCATCGCCGTGCTGATTTCGGTGCCGCTGAACCTGGTATTTGGCGTCAGTGCCGCCTGGTGCGTGAGCAAGTACTCGTTCCGCGGCAAGAGCATGCTGGTGACCCTGATCGACCTGCCGTTCTCGGTATCGCCGGTGATTGCCGGCCTGGTCTATGTGCTGATGTTCGGCGCCCAGGGCCTGTTTGGGCCGTGGCTTTCGGACCACGACATCCAGATCGTCTTCGCCCTGCCGGGCATCGTACTGGCGACGATCTTCGTTACCGTGCCGTTCGTGGCACGGGAGCTGATCCCGCTGATGCAGGAGCAAGGCACTCAGGAAGAGGAGGCTGCGCGCCTGCTCGGGGCCAACGGCTGGCAGATGTTCTGGCACGTCACTGTGCCCAACATCAAATGGGGCCTGATCTACGGCGTGGTGTTGTGCACCGCGCGGGCCATGGGTGAGTTCGGTGCGGTATCGGTGGTTTCCGGGCACATTCGCGGGGTGACCAACACCCTGCCGCTGCACGTCGAGATCCTCTACAACGAATACAACCACGTGGCCGCGTTCGCCGTGGCGAGCCTGTTGCTGATCCTGGCGCTCTTCATCCTGCTGCTCAAGCAGTGGAGCGAAAACCGTATTAACCGCCTGCGCGCCAGCGCCGCGGAGGAATAATTCATGTCGATCGAAGTGCGTAACGTCAGCAAGAACTTCCATGCCTTCAAGGCGCTGGACAACATCAGCCTGGACATCCAGAGCGGCGAACTCGTCGCACTGCTCGGTCCGTCGGGCTGCGGCAAGACCACGCTGCTGCGGATCATCGCAGGCCTGGAAACCCCGGATCAGGGCAACATCGTGTTCCACGGTGAAGACGTTTCCGGCCATGACGTGCGAGATCGCAACGTCGGTTTCGTGTTCCAGCACTACGCCTTGTTCCGCCACATGACGGTGTTCGACAACGTCGCGTTCGGCCTGCGCATGAAGCCGAAAAACCAGCGCCCGAGCGAAAGCCAGATCGCAACCAAAGTCCACGAACTGCTGAACATGGTGCAACTGGACTGGTTGTCGGACCGCTATCCGGAGCAACTCTCCGGCGGTCAGCGCCAGCGTATTGCCTTGGCCCGAGCGCTGGCTGTGGAACCGAAAGTGCTGTTGCTCGACGAACCCTTCGGCGCCCTTGACGCCAAGGTCCGTAAAGAGCTGCGCCGCTGGTTGGCGCGTCTGCACGAAGACATCAACCTGACCTCGGTGTTCGTGACCCACGACCAGGAAGAAGCGATGGAAGTCGCCGACCGTATCGTGGTGATGAACAAGGGTGTGATCGAACAGATCGGCTCACCGGGCGACGTCTACGAAAACCCGGCCAGCGATTTCGTCTATCACTTCCTCGGTGATTCGAACCGTCTGCACCTGGGCGAAGACAAACATGTGCTGTTCCGCCCGCACGAGGTGTCGCTGTCGCGCCATGAACTGGAAGATCACCACGCAGCGGAAGTGCGGGACATTCGTCCGTTGGGCGCGACGACGCGGGTGACGTTGAAGGTCGAAGGGCAGAGCGATCTGATCGAAGCCGAAGTGGTCAAGGATCACGACAGCCTGGTTGGATTGGCGAAGGGCGAGACGCTGTTCTTCAAGCCGAAGGTCTGGCAGAAGGTCGCCAACATTTAAAGCAAAAGCATCGCGGGCAAGTCGGATCGCCGCACCGCCGCTCCCACAGGTTTCTGGGGTGTTCACAAGTTTTGTGTTCAACACCGATCCACTGTGGGAGCGAGCTTGCTCGCGATGGCGTCTTACGCCGCAGCGTTTTTCTGACGCAGACGCACCCCACCCGCCCGCGCCTCGATCTGCTCTTTCAGGTCATGCCGCATCCCCAGCAAAAACGCCAGCTCCGCCACCACAAACAGCGGCCCGACAATCAATCCGGTCACGTCATCGACAAATGCCGGTTTGCGCCCTTCGTAGTGGTGACCGACAAACTGGATGACCCAACCGATCACGAACATCGCCACACCGCTGCCCAGCCAGACCAGCGTGCCTTGCTGTGCCAACGCATGACCTGCCCACACCGACAGACCAAGCAATACCGTCATCAACACGCCCAGGCGCAACTCCAGGCGCAGGTAAAACCACGCCGAGGCCAGTGAAACCAGCACCGCCGGCGATACCCAGGCACCACCCAGCGACCACTCAGGCCGGGACAACAGCACCGCGACGGCCACCACGATCAGCGGAATGCCGATAAAGTGCGATGCGATGTTGCGTGGGTCACGGTGGTAGGCGGCGTATTGACTGAGGTGGTCGACGAGGCTTTTCATTGTTGTTCTCCTGTGGGGTGATTGATCATGCCCCGGGGCCACTTCCCGCTCTGTCAGCCAGGCGACAATCTCTAGGAGTTTTCATGGATATGCAGGTCTGGCGTCCACGCCTGATGAGCGGTCAGTGGTTCAGCCATTTGCCTGATTCCCTACAGGATAGTCTGCTGTCGGTGGCCAGGGTGCGGCGCCTGTCGCCGGGCCAGCGGCTGTTCAAGCGTGGCGATCCGCCCTGCGGCCTGTACGCGGTGCTTGAAGGCGCGGTGCGCGTCGGTGCCGTCAGTGAGCAGGGCAAGGAAGCATTGCTGAGCCTGGTGGAGCCGCCGCACTGGTTCGGAGAAATCTGCCTGTTCGATGGCCAGCCACGCACCCACGATGCCTACGGCGTGGGCCAGTGCACGCTGCTGCACATCCCCCAGAACACCTTGCTGGCGCTGCTCGATGAGCATCCGCAGCACTGGCGGCAACTGGCATTGCTGATGAGCCAGAAATTGCGCATGACCTTCATCAACCTTGAACAACTGAGCCTGTTGCCGGCCCCTGCACGGCTGGCGCACCGCTTGCTGATGATCGCCGAAGGCTACGGCGAGACCACCCCTCCACGCCGCGTCTTGCAGCTACCCCAGGAGCAGCTGGCCGCCATGTTGTCGCTGTCGCGCCAGACCACCAACCAGATTCTCAAGGAGTTGCAGGGGCAGGGGATCATCGGGCTGAGTTACGGCGAAATTGAAATCCTCGATGCTGCCCGATTGCGGGAACTGGCTACAATCTGAAACTCGACGCATATCCCTTGTGGGAGCGAGCTTGCTCGCGATGACGGTGTGTCAGTCTCCAGGTATGTCGACTGACAGTCCGCTATCGCGAGCAAGCTCGCTCCCACAGGGAATCTGGGTGAATCAGAGATTTGTGGTCACCGAAAAAACTGTGGGAGCGGGCTTGCTCCGGGCGACGTTCCGGCGATGGGGCCAGATCAGCCAACTCACTTTCCGGATCAATCAGCGCAACCCATCCCGAAACTGCCCAGGCGTCATCCCCGTCCAGCGCTTGAATGCGCGGCTGAAGCTGCTGGTGTCGGCAAACCCGAGCAGGTAACTGATCTCGCTCAACGAACATTGCGGGTCACGCAAGTGCAGCAGCGCGAGGTTTTCACGGCTTTCGTTGAGCAGCGTATCGAATCGGCAGCCTTCATCCGCCAGGTGCCGTTGCAGGCTGCGCAGGCTCAGGTGCAGGGCCTTGGCTATGTGTTCAGCGCTGGGTTCGCCTTCGGGCAGTTGTTCTTCAATCGCATCGCGGACCTTGCGCTCCCAAGTCAGCGGCTTGAGTTGCGCCAGGGTGCGCTTGAGCACGGTTTCGTTGTGTTCGGCCAGCTCCGGGTTGGCGTCGTCCAGGTGGCTGTCGAAGTCGACGAGGGCGAATTCCAGTCGGTCCTCGTCGGCGCCGAAGTGCACGGGCGAGCGAAAGACTTTATGCCATTGGTGTGCGTCCACTGGCTCCGGGCGGCGCAGGTAGGTGGCCAGCGGCGCGTAGTCGCGGCCCAGGCGATTGCGGCAGGTGCGCACGTAAATCGCCATGAACGCGTCGATGGCTTCGAAGGCCGGGGCCGGATTGCCAGCGGGGATTTTCAGGCGGAAACAGTAGCGATCTTCGGTACGGGTCAGTTCCAGTTCCAGGGCATCGCTGACCACCTGGTGATAGCGCACGATGCGCTCGAACACTTCCCGCAGGCTGCCGCTGGCCACCAGCGCATAACCCAGCGCATGGAAAGTGGTCGGGCTGACGAAACGCGAAACCCGCAAACCAATCGCCGGGTCGCCGCTGACCTGCACCGCCAATTGCCACAGGTGTGTGGTGCCCGACAGCGGGTAGCGCGCGTTCGGGTCGTCCATCAAATTTGGGTCGAGGCCAGCTTGCTGGCACAGGGCGGTGCTATCGATGCCCAGGGCATCGAGTTGCTTGCGCAGGGCGCGGGTCCAGCTGGCGAGAGAGGTCGGTTCAGTCATGCTGATTGGCGCTTCCGGTCAACAGGTTGGCGTTCTCGGCTACCGCGTTGCGAAGGATCGCAAGGCAGGATGCAACCATCAATAATCAGAGGATGGAAGCATGGACCGTACTTCTGCAAGCCCCCAACGACTGAATGCAGCCCAACGATCAGCCCATATCCGTGAAGTGGTGCTGGCCAGAGGCGTCGAGCTGCGCGAGCAATACCCGATTCTCAAGCATCAGGACGCCCTCGGTGCAGGCATTCTGACCTTCGCCATCGCCGGTATGATCGGTTCGGCGGCGCTCTATATGACCGGGCATATGGCTTGGTGGGCGTGCCTGTTGCTCAACGCATTTTTCGCCTCGTTGACCCATGAGCTGGAACACGACCTGATTCACAGCATGTACTTTCGCAAGCAGAAGGTGCCGCACAACCTGATGATGGGGCTGGTGTGGCTGGCGCGGCCGAGCACCATCAACCCATGGATTCGCCGCCACCTGCACCTCAACCACCACAAAGTCTCCGGCTCCGAAGCCGACATGGAAGAACGCGCCATCACCAATGGCGAGCCATGGGGATTCGCACGGTTTCTGATGATTGGCGACAACATCATGTCGTCGTTAATCCGCATGCTGCGGGCCAAGACCTTGGCCATGAAGTTCAGCATCATTTACCGCACGCTGAAGGTCTACGCACCGCTGGCGCTGATGCATTGGGGTGCGTGGTACGTGTTTCTCGGCTTCCACGCAGCGAACGGCGTTGCGCATCTGATGGGCGCACCGATCGAGTGGTCCGCGACCACGTTGTCGGTGATGCAGGTGATCGACATCGCGGCAGTCGTGATCATCGGTCCGAACGTGTTGCGCACGTTCTGCCTGCACTTCATCAGCTCGAACATGCACTACTACGGTGACGTGGAGCCGGGCAATGTAATGCAGCAAACCCAGGTCCTGAATGCCCCGTGGCTGTGGCCGTTGCAGGCGTTCTGCTTCAACTTCGGCAGCAGCCACGGCATCCATCACTTTGTGGTGAAGGAACCGTTCTACATCCGCCAGTTGACCGTACCGGTGGGGCACAAGGTGATGCGTAAGATGGGCGTGCGGTTCAATGATTTCGGTACGTTTGCGCGGGCGAACCGGTTTGAGCGCAGGGAAGAAGTGGTCGGGGAGAAGGTGCGTACAGCCCAGGCTTAAGGGTTGTCTGCTAAGGCCTCGTCGCGAGCAAGCTCGCTCCCACATTGGTTTTGTGAGCGCCAAAAAAACCTGTGGGAGCGAGCTTGCTCGCGATAGCGGTGGTTCAGGCTGAATCAATCCGGCTGAAACGGCGACTCACTCAAGATCACCCCGGTCTCATCCACATACCGCTGCCAATGCTCGATCAAGGCACCAAGCTTCTGCGGTTGGCTCGACGCCAGGTCATGAATCTCCCCCGGATCATTGCCCAGGTCATACAGTTGCCAGGTCGCCGGCCCGACCGGTCCCGGGATGTACACCGCCTTCCATTGCCCCTGTCGAATCGCCCGCCGACCGAATAATTCCCACCCGGTCACGGTGTGCTCGTCATGCACTTGCGCCGTCTCGCCCGACAGAAACCCCAGCCACGATTTGCCGCGGATTTCCGCTACGGGTTTGCCATGCCATTGCTTGCCCGGATGGCGCACACCGGCGAGGTCGAGAATGGTCGGCGTGATGTCCATCACCGTGCCGAAACCGTGGCTGATCTGTCCCTTGAGCGGCAGCTGCGGGTAGTGCACCAGCGCCGGAACGCGGATCCCGCCTTCGGTGGTGAAGGCTTTGAACAACCGCGACGGCGCGGTGGCAACCTGCGCCCAGTTCGGCCCGTACCAGACGTAGGAATTGGCCCGGCCGATGTTGTCCAGGCTGTTGTCGTAATGCTGATTGAGATAGGTCAGCAACTGCGGGCCGAATTTCGGGAAAGCCTCCAGCAATGCCCCTTCGGCGCCGTTATCGGACATGAACAGGATGAAGGTGTTGTCCAGTTGCCCTTGTTGGCGCAGGTAGTCGACGACGCGGCCGATGTTCCAGTCCATGCGCTCGACCATCGCCGCATAAACCTCCATGGCCCGCGCGGAGATCTGTCGTTGTTCGTCGCTCAAGGCATCCCATTGTGCGCTCAGCTGGATCAACGGATGCGGCTCGACATCGGCCTCGATCAGCCCCAGCTTTTTGAGTTTTTCCAGGCGCTCGATTCGCAGGACTTCAGGGCCGGCGTCATAGCGCCCGCGGTATTTTTCCACCACCTCGGCCGGCGCCTGCAAAGGCCAGTGCGGTGCGGAAAACGGCAGGTAAGCGAAGAACGGCCGGGTCTGGTCGCGCTCCTTGAGGTATTGCAGCAGCTTGTCGCCAAAGGCATCGGAGGAATAGAAATCCTTCGGCAGTTCATCGATGAATTGGTCGTCTTCGATGTACAGCGCCGGGGTGGATTTCAGCAACCGTGGCGTCGTTTCATCGTAGGTCGGCTCGAACCCGTAGTGGTTGGCGGCGCCGGGCAACAGCGAAAACGAACGCTCGAAACCCCGGGCGTGAGGCGCCAGTTCTGCGGTCAGGCCCAGGTGCCATTTACCGCTCATCAACGTCTGGTAACCGGCCTCGCGCAGCAGCTCGGGCAGGGCGACCACGCGGTCGTTCAAATGCCCTTCATAGCCGGGTTTGCCGATCAGGTCCGGGGTCAATGCTTCGGCCATGGTGCCGATGCCGGCGATGTGGTGGTCGGTGCCGGTGAGCAGCATCGATCGGGTCGGCGAGCAGGTCGGTGCGGTGTGAAAGTCGGTGAGGCGCAAGCCATTGTTGGCCAGTGCATCAAGGTTCGGCGTGTTGATTTCGCCACCGAAGGCGCCGAGGTCGGAAAAGCCCAGGTCATCGGCCAGGATCACTAAAAAATTGGGACGTTGYGGCATCAAGCATTTCCTTTTTCAGTAGGCAATGAAGGACAGCGGCAGATCGCGGACCTGCACCGGCACGGGGGGCTGGTAGTGATCGTCGCTGGTGAGTTCGTGAAGCAGTTCTTCGCGCAGTTGGTGGAAGTCGAAACTGCTGCGCTGGCGCGGATGGGGCAGGGCAATCTCGACCACTTGCTTGATCCGCCCCGGTCGCGGCTCCATCACCACCACGCGGTCGGCGAGGAAGATCGCTTCCTCGACGTCGTGGGTGACCAGTACTGTGGTGATTTTTGCCCGCGCGCGGATCGCCAGCAGTTCGTCCTGCATCTGTTGGCGGGTCAGCGCATCGAGGGCGCCAAAGGGCTCGTCCAGCAGCAGAATCCGTGGGCTGGCCACCAGGCCGCGAGCGATGGCCACGCGCTGCGCCATGCCGCCGGAGAGCTGGTGCGGATAGGCGCGGGCGAAGTCGCCGAGGCCCACCAGTTCGATGAAGTCATGGATGCGCTTGTGCTTTTGCGCAGCGCTGAGTGGCTCGTTGACCAGGCCCAGGCCGATGTTGTCGGCCACGCTCAGCCACGGGAACAAGCGGTGTTCCTGAAAGACGATGCCGCGCTCGCCGCCGATGCCGGTGACGGCTTTTCCGTCCACGCTGATCTGCCCCCGAAATTGCGTATCGAGGCCCACCAACAGCCGCAGCAAAGTGGACTTACCGCAACCGCTGGAGCCGACGATGGCGACGAACTCACCCTCGGCGATGTCCAGGTTGAATTCGCGAATGGCCTCAAGTGTGAAGCCGTCGACGTCGAAGGTTTTGCCCACGTGATTGAAGCTGACAATCGGTGCGTTCATGCGTGTCTCCAGCGGGTGGCGCGGATTTCCAGGCGTTGGCCAATGAGGTTGAGCAGGGCGCCGGTCAGGCCCACCAGCAGCATGCCGGCCATGATCAGGTCCATGCGCAGCAGTTGCTGGGCGCCGATCATCTGGCTGCCGATGCCGCCGTTGGACGGCATGAAATATTCGGCGCCGATGGTGCCGAGCCAGGCGTAGATCAGGCTCAGCCTGAGCCCGGCGAAAATCCCCGGTGCGGCGCCCGGCAGCACCAGACGGCGCAGACGCTGGGGCAGGTTCAGGCGCAACACCTGCGCGGCCTCGTTCAGTTGCGGCGACAGGTGGGCGACGCTACGTTGGGTAGCGATGAACAGCGGGAAAAAAGCGGCCAGGGCAACGAACACCCACTTGGCCAATTCCCCCAGACCGAACCACGCGGTGAGCAGCGGCACCCAAGCGAAAATGGCGATCTGGCGGATGGCGGCAAGGGTCGGACCGAGCACGCGTTCATTGGTCCGCGACAATCCCAGCAGCAGCCCCAAGGCAAACCCGAGCCCACCGCCGAGCAGCAATCCGCCAAGGGTCCGGCCCAGGCTCAGGGCCATGCCGCCAATCAGCGTGCCGTCGAGCAGGCCATTCCAGGTGGTGTGCAGGACGGCCAGCGGACTGACCAGAATGTTCGGGTCAATCCACTGCTGATCCGAGGCCAGTTGCCACAACGCCAGAAGCGCCAGTGGCAGCAGCCACGGCTGCAATCGCTGCCAACCTTGATAACGCGGCCCGCGGCGGATTTCGGCGGTGGCCGGGTGCGGCCAGTGCACCAGTTTCCTGTCCAGCAGACCGATGCCGCGATCCATCGCCACGCCGATCAAGCCGATCACCACGATGCACACGAAGACGATGTCGAGCATGAACAGCTGTCGCGCCCAGACCATCAGGTAACCGATGCCTTCGCTGGACGCGAGCAGTTCGACAGCCAGCAGCGAGGTCCAGCCGGCAGCCAGCGCGAGGCGTACACCGGCCATGAATGCCGGCAGTGCGGCAGGCAGCACCAGGCGTCGGATCAACAGATGCCTGGGCAAGCGCAACACGGCGGCGGCCTCGCGCAGCTTTGGTTGTGCATCGCGCACGCCGACCAGTGTATGCAGGGTCACCGGCACCACGATGGCCTTGATCAGCACCACCAGTTTCAGCACCTCACCGATGCCGAAAAACACCATGAACAATGGAATCCAGGCCAGGGTCGGGACTTGCGCCAATCCGGCGAAGGTCGGAAAGACCAGGCGCTCCAGTCGATGACTGAAACCCAGTGCCGCACCCAAAACGGCACCTGCGCTGACCCCGGCCAGCAAGCCCCAGAACAAGCGTTGCAGGCTGATCCACAAATGGCTCCACAACTCGCCTTGGGACAATTCAACGGCGCTGTTCCAGACCAGGGTCGGCGCTGGCAGGATCTGCTCGCTCATCCAGTGATTACGGCTGGCGAGCCACCAGAGCGTGAACAGGGTGATCGGCAACAACCAAGGCAACAGTCGACGATTCAGACTGGGCCAGAGGCGCTGGTTTTCCAGTGGTGGCGCGGCCAGCGGCAGGCTGAGAAGGGAAACACGGGCCATGAACGACCTCCGTTGTCGGGTTGCAATACAGGCATGCTTTTTTGTAGGAGTGAGCCTGCTCGCGATAGCGGTGTGTCAGGCAAAGATGTCTCGATTGACCTTCCGCTATTCGCGAGCAGGCTCGCTCCTACAAGGGTTCAGGCGTATGCAAAATTGATCTATAAAATTCAAAACAAATACTATTCAGAGATAAGAGAGGCCATTTATGGCCTCCCTAAGCTTCCGCATCCAATGCATTCGAAGAATATTTTTGATGCCGCTTGGGCATATCGGCGGAGAGCCCCGGATGCGTTGATATAGATCTAAATGGTCTAAAAATGTGAATTTATAGTATTTAAATGTTGACTCTACTTCAGCCTACTTTCGGTTCCTCAACGCCCGTTGCCCAAGGAGCCGCACCCATGAACCTTCCCTTCAAACGTGTCATCAGCCTGTTCGCCGCACCGGCCCTGGCGGGTCTGCTGGCCTTCACAGCCAACGCTAGCGAACTCAAGGAAATCCGCATCGCCGTGCCGGACCTGAGTGCCGGTACCCAGCACAGCGGTGGCGGAGTAGTGGATGTGCTGCGCGATCAACAGATCTTCGAAAAGGCCTTTGCCGATCAGGGCATCAAGATTCAGTGGAGTTTCTTCAAGGGCGCTGGCCCGGTGATCAACGAGGCGTTCGCCAACGGTCAGGTTGACCTGGCTTACCTTGGCGATTTGGCGGCCATCATCGGCAAGTCCAATGGACTGGATACGCGGTTGCTCAGCGCCTCGGCGCGCGGGGTGAAGCATTACCTTGGCGTGGTGCCGGGTTCAGGGATCAAGACCCTGCAGGACCTCAAGGGCAAACGCGTGGCGATTTTTCGTGGTACCGCCAGCCAGTTGTCCTTCGATGCGGCGCTGGCCAGTCAGGGTTTGAGCGAGAAGGACGTGAAAGTCATCAACCTCGACTTCAACGCGGCGGTCGCGGCGCTGGCGGCGAAGCAAATCGATGCCTCGTGGGGTGGTTCCGGGCTCACGGCGTTGCAGGCCAAGGGGCTGGCCGAGTTGCCGCTGAACACCAAGGACCTGGGCGGCGCCGGCAGTGTGCAGGCGGTGCTGGTGGGGACCGGGAAGTTTGTCGACGAGCATCCCGAGGCGGTCGCTACATTGCTCAAGGCACAACAGCAAGCCGTGACGTGGCTGACCCAGGACAGCAACAAGGACGCTTATATTCAGTTGGTGTCGGGGCTGGCGAGTTATCCGGCGGTGATCCTCACGCAGGATCTGAAGGATCAGAAACTGAGTGAGGTTTTCCCCTCGACGCTTGACCCGGTGTTCCTCGGCAAATTGCAGGATGCGGTGGATCTGGCTTCGCAGCAGAAGCTGATTCGCAAGTCGTTCAAGGTGAGCGATTGGGTGGCGCCGGAGTTGGCCGCGGCCAAGCTTTGAATCTTCAGTGAGCTCACTGGCCCCATCGCGAGCAAGCTCGCTCCCACATTAGATTTGAGTCGTACACAAACTGTGTGTCCGACAGAGATCCCCTGTGGGAGCGAGCTTGCTCGCGATGGGGCCATCAAACCGCGACGCTGATCTGCTGCCTGTCCACCGCCACCAACGTCTCGATCATCGCCCGCGCCGCCGGTGACAACCGGAACCCCGTGCGACTGACGATCCCGCACCGCGCATTCATGCTCTCGATGTTCTGCGGCAAGTTGCGCCAATGCAGTAGCACCAGCGAACCCTGGGCAATGTCCTCGATAAACGCCTCCTCGGTGCCGACACCAATCGCATTCGATTGCAGCACCACTTTCACCAGCGCCGGAAAATGCTCGGTCTCGATGGTCGGTGAAAAATCCACCCGCCCACTGAGGTTCGCCAGCAGTTTGCGAATGCCCGGCGGGATCATCGTGGTCGCTAGCGGGTAATCGAACATGTCGTTGGTCGACAGGCTCTCCTTGGCCAGCAGCGGGTGCCCGGGCCGGCAGAAAAACACACCGCGCTTGGGCGTCAGGGCCTGGGTCTGGAAGTTCGGGTCGGACTCGAAATGGCGGATGTCGGCGATGAAGAATTCGATCTCTTCACGACTCAGGGCACGGCTGAGTTTTTCCCAGTTATCCACCTCGAAGCAGGTGCGCACTTTCGGGTGCGCGTTGATGAATTGCGCCACCGCATCCGGCACCAGTTTCACCGCTGGTGCCGGACCGCAACCGAAGCGCAGTTCACCGGCATCGAGCTTGGTCATCTGCGTCACTTCGGCATTCAAGAGGGCCGCGCCTTGCACCAGGCTGCGGGCATGTTGCAGCACCACCAGGCCTTCGGGGGTGGGGCGCAAATCCTTGTTGCCACGGTCCACCAGGACGCAGCCGAACTCGTGTTCGAGCCCCTGAATGCTGCGGCTGAAGGCAGGCTGGGTAATGCCCATGGCCTCGGCCGCGCGCACGAAACTGCGGTGTTCGTCGAGGGCGATGAAGTAGCGCAACTGGCGAAGATCCATATGCTTTTCCGGCATCCTAAAAATAGCTCGAAGGCATTTGCGACGAAGGTTGACTGAGGTTTTAAATGCAACCTCTTATTCCGTCAACGAAGCATGTGTATATCTATTAGATCTAAATTGAATATAGATAGAGCAGTGTTTCGCGGCCGGTTCAATCGCAAGCAGTCTGATGAGGGTCTACCCATGAGCAATGCCGCTTTCGCAGTGCAACCCGCTGTTCACGCGCTTGAAATCCACCCGGTGGCCGGTCGCATCGGTGCCGAAATTCGTGGCGTACAGCTTTCGGGCGAGCTGGATGCCGCCACCGTCGAAGCCATTCAACAGGCGCTGCTGCAATACAAAGTGATCTTCTTCCGCGAGCAGACCCGGCTCGACGATCAGCGCCAGGAGGCGTTCGCCCACCTGCTCGGCGAACCGGTGGCGCACCCGACCGTACCGGTGCGCGAGGGCACGCGCTTTCTGCTGGAACTGGACGGTGCCGATGGTCAGCGAGCCAGCTCCTGGCACACCGACGTGACCTTCGTCGAGGCCTACCCGAAAGCTTCGATCTTGCGCTCGGTAGTGGCCCCGGCTTTCGGCGGCGACACCCTGTGGGCCAACACCGCCACCGCCTACGACGGGTTGTCGGCAGAGCTGCGTGAACTGGCCGACAAACTGGTCGCCGTGCACAGCAACGAATACGACTACGCCGGCAACAGGCCTGACGTCTCGGCCGAGAAGCTGGAGCGCTATCGCAAGATCTTCACCTCGACCGTCTACGAGACCGAACACCCGGTGGTCCGCGTGCACCCGATCAGCGGTGAGAAGAGCCTGTTGCTGGGGCATTTCGTCAAACGCATCAAGGGCTATTCCCAAGCCGATTCGGCACACCTGTTCGGGCTGCTGCAAAGCCATGTGATCCGCCAGGAAAACATCGTGCGCTGGCGCTGGAAGGCTGGCGATGTGGCGATCTGGGATAACCGCTCCACCCAGCATTACGCAGTGGATGACTACGGGACCCAGGATCGCGTGGTGCGGCGGGTGACGCTCAAGGGTGAAGTGCCGGTGGGTGTGAATGGGCAGCGTAGCCAGACGGTGAAAGGGCCGGATATCGACGGCGTCTGAGCTGACGCTATCGCGAGCAAGCTCGCTCCCACAAGGGATCTTTGGAGTTCACGGGACCAGTGTGGGAGCGAGCTTGCTCGCGATGGCGGCCTGGCAAGCAACAAAGAACTTTTTTTGATCGGGAACCCCGCCTTATGAGTCCGTTGTACCTCGCCCCAACGTCGTCACCCCAACGGCTCAAACGCCTGCCTCTGGCCCTGTTGCTGGCAGGAAGCGCCGGTTGGACCCAAGGCTATGCGGCCGACAGCACCACCCCTGAAACCACTCTCGCAAAAACCGCCACGGCCGACAATGCACAACTGGAAACCGTAACCGTAACCACTCGCCGCCGCGAAGAAAGTTCGCAGGATGTGCCGACACCCATGAGCGTAGTCAGCGGCCAGACCCTGGAAACCCAGCGGATCTATCGCATCCAGGATTTGCAGCAACTGGTGCCTAGCGTCAACGTCGCCTACATGCATGCGCGCCAGTCCAGCGTGTCGATCCGTGGCCTGGGCAACAACCCGGCCAGCGATGGCCTGGAGGGCAGTGTCGGGCTGTACATCGACAATGTTTATCTCGGCCGGCCGGGCATGGCCGTGTTCGACCTGATGGACATCGAGCAGCTCGAAGTGCTGCGCGGTCCGCAAGGCACTTTGTTCGGCAAGAACACCACGGCGGGCGTGATCAACATCAGCACCCGTGCGCCGACTTTTACCCCGGAACGCAGCATCGAATCTTCGGTGGGCGAGGACGGATACTTCCAGACCAAGGGCACGATTTCCGGACCGCTGAATGACGAACTGGCCGGACGCTTTTCTGCGTATCGCACCCGCAGCGACGGCGATATCAAGAACGAGTTCGACGGCCACGATTTGAACGGCGGCTCCCGCGATGGCTTCCGTGGCCAGTTGCTGTTCAAGCCGAACGAAGTATTCAGCCTGCGCTGGATCGGCGACTACAACGAAGAAGATTCCAGCGCCGGCACCCGCGTGTTGTTCAGCACCGGGCCGACCATCAATGGCGTCAACCTTTACCAGCGCCGGGCCAATGCGGTGGGCGCTACATTGGTCGACGGCACGCACCGCAAGGTCAACCTGAACGATGACCAGCACGTCACCGTGCACCAGGGCGGCACGTCGGTCGAGGCGAACTGGACGCTGCCGAGCGACTTTACCCTGACGTCCATCAGCTCCTGGCGCTGGTGGAATTTTACCCCGCGCAATGATGACGGCCTGAACGTATCCGTCTTCCACAACGCCGGCGTTTCGGTGGAGGATAAGCAGTATTCCCAAGAGTTTCGCCTGGCGTCACCTGCCGGTGGATTCTTCGATTACGTGCTCGGCGCCTACTACTTCGGTTCCGACCTGGACAACAAATCCTTCACCTTTTACGGCCCGCAAGCGGACATCTGGAACGGCACGCCCAACGGTGCGCTGAACAACATCGACAGCGTCGGCAACGGTCATATCGAAACCAACAGCTTCGCGCTGTTCGCCCAAGGCACCTGGCACCTGACTGAACGCCTGGATTTCACCGCCGGGTTGCGCGGCACCTATGAAGAGAAAAACGCCAGGGTGACCCGTGATGCCCCGGCCGGTGGTGCCGCTGTCACCGGTGCGGCGGCCGCGGCACGACGCGCTCGTGCGGGGGCCTTCGATTCCGGCGAACTGAACCAGTACAGCTCGAGTCCCTCGGGCCTGTTGAACCTCAGCTACCGCATCACCGACGACCTGCTCACCTACGCCACGTTGTCCCACGGCGAAAAATCCGGCGGGGTCAATCTGGCTGTCGGCACGGCGATGGTGGCCGGCGCCGATTCGCTGCTGATCGGCACCGAGCGCGCCAACAACGCCGAGCTCGGTTTCAAGAGCACGCTGTGGGACCGTCGCCTGCAACTGAATGCCAATGTGTTCTGGACTCAGGTCAACGGCTATCAAACCAACGCCTTCGACGACGTGAACCGCGTGCAGTTCCTGACCAACGCCGGCTCGGTGCGCTCCCGTGGCGTGGAGTTCGAAAGCACCCTGCTTGCGTTGCGCGGCCTGACGCTGAACATCAACGGCTCGTACAACGACGTCAGCTACCTCTCGTACAAGGATGCACCCTGCCCACCGGAAGTCAGCCTGGCGCCGGGCGCTCCGGCATCCTGCGACCTCAGCGGGCATCAAGTGGTGGGCGCTTCGAAATGGATCGGCAACGCCAACGGCGAATACAAGTGGAACCTGAGCAACGGCTTCGAAGAGTACGTCACCGCCAGCTATGCATTCCGCTCCAAAGCGGTGGGCACGGTGGAAGATTCCGACTTCGGGCAGATCCCGAGTTATGCGGTGGTCAACCTGTCCACAGGCCTGCGCGGTGACTTCAACCAGGGGCAGTGGGACGTTTCGTTATGGCTGAAAAATGCCTTCGACAAAACCTACTACACGACGCTGTGGACGGCTGCGAATGGCGGTTATGAAGGCCTGCTCGGCACGCCACGAACGCTGGGCGTGACTGGTCGATACGACTTCTAAGAAGGGGGGTTCAGCAATGAGCAATGTCCAGACCGCCGTCAGTGCACATGAAGTGCTGTGGCACCCGGCACCTGGTGGCGAGTTGGTCGACCTCGGCCGACCACACCGCGTGCCCTTGGGCCAGTTGCGTTTGCAGCGTTCGCCCAAGGGCATTTTGAGCCGAAGGGAAACGATCCTGCTCGGCGTGCTGGCGTTGCTGGTACATGGCGCGGTGATCTATTGGGTCAATCAGCAACCGACCCCAGTATTGCCAATCGTGCCGCCGGAGATTCCGCCGATGACCATCGAGTTCTCGCGGCCGGCGCCACCGGTGGTCGAACCACTGCCACCGCAACCCGTGCCGCCAGTGGTTGAGCCGCCTCCACCCGTGGAAGACGAACTGGCCGTGAAGCCACCTCCACCGAAGCCGGTTCCCAAGCCTAAACCGGTGGCCAAACCGATACCGAAACCGGCGCCCAAGGCGGTTGAGCAACCACCCGCGCCTGCGACACCGGCAACGCCCGTCGCGGCCCCGGTACCCCCTGCACCGCTGGCGCCCGCGCCTGTGACACCGGCCTCCGCAACGGCCGGCTACTTGAAAAACCCGGCGCCGCAATACCCGTCGCTGGCCCAGCGTAAAGGCTGGGAAGGCACGGTGTTGTTGCGCGTGCAGGTGCTGGCCAGCGGCAAGCCCGGCGAGATCCAGATTCAGAAAAGCAGCGGCCGTGATGCACTGGACGAAGCAGCGCTGAACGCGGTGAAACGCTGGAGTTTCGTGCCGGCCAAGCAAGGTGATGTCGCCCGGGACGGCTGGGTCAGCGTGCCCATCGATTTCAAGATTCATTAAACCGAAACCAAATTCGCGCGAAACGTTTATACGAGGAATACACCATGACGTTACTGGCATCTCCACTTGAATCCATCGAAAGCGCGGTGATCTGGCTGCTGGTGGTTTTTTCCGTCGCTACCTGGGGTCTGGCATTGCTCAAGGGCGTGCAGTTCGGTCGCCTCAAGGCACAGGATCGAAAGTTTCATCAACAGTTCTGGGCCGCGTCGAGTCTCGATTCGGCGGCTGAACTGAGCGAAACCCGGCCCGGAGCCGCGGCCCGTGTCGCGCAGGCCGGATATGCAGCCATCCAGGTGGGCGAGGCGCCGCAGGCGTTGGACTTGAGCCAGGCGATCAATCATCAGGATCGCCTGGAGCGTGCCTTGCGCCAGCAGATCGTCCGCGAGCGCCGGTCGCTGGAAACCGGTTTGGCGGTACTCGCAAGCATCGGCAGCACCTCGCCATTCATTGGTTTGTTCGGCACGGTGTGGGGAATCATGGAAGCGTTGAAAGGCATCAGCGCGGCGGGCTCGGCAAGCCTGGAAACGGTGGCCGGGCCGATTGGCGCGGCACTGGTCGCCACCGGCGTAGGGATCGCCGTCGCGGTGCCGGCAGTGCTGGTTTACAACTATTTTTTGCGTCGTCTGAAACTGACGGCGGCGGACCTGGATGACTTCGCCCACGACTTCTACAGCCTGGCGCAGAAGAGTTCGTTCCGCGTGTTGATCCACCCGACGGCGCACAAGGTGGCGGCCCAGGGCAGCGCGCAGAAAGTGAAGGAGGCGTCCTGATATGGCCTTCTCCACGCAAGACACCGATGAGGTGCTCAGCGAGATCAATGTGACGCCGCTGGTGGATGTGATGCTGGTGCTGCTGGTGGTGTTCATCGTCACCGCGCCACTGCTGACCAACGCGATTCCGATCAACCTGCCCAAGACCGAAGCGGTGGCGCCGGTGGAGCAGAAAGACCCGTTGGTGGTGAGCATCGACGGTGCGGGCAAACTGTTTATCAACAAGGACGAGATACAACCGGACTTGCTGGAGTTCAACCTCAAGTCGGCGAAGGCCAAGGACCCCGAGGTGCGCGTGCAGTTGCAGGCCGACAATGGTGTGAATTACGGCGAGGTGGCGCGGGCCATGGCGTCGATTGAGCGGGCAGGGATTACCAAACTGTCGGTGATTACTGCGCGTTAACGGATTTTCGTTTTCCGGGGCCGTCTCCTTGGCAGGGTGCGGCCCTTTTTTTGCCTCGACTTTCGCGAACACACTGTTCCCTGTGGGAGCGAGCTTGCTCGCGATGGCGGTGGATCAATCGACATCGATGTTGAATTTCCGGGCCCTATCGTCGGAACGCCGCCCGGAGCAAGCTCGCTCCCACAGGTTTTGCGTTTAATATTCGATATGGGTCTTAATAAATAGCTTCTTATTCCTTAACGAATATATCTCACCTGCCTATACTCGACCGGGAACAGACACGCAGCAGGAGAGCTCCCCCATGCGCAACGAATCAATTCGCTACCTGATTGTGCCGGGCTGGCAAGGATCGCCAGAAGATCATTGGCAAAGCCACTGGCAGAACAGCCTGCCGAACAGCGCACGGGTGGAACAGGCTGACTGGCTGACGCCACGTCGCGAGGACTGGGTCGCGGCGCTGGCCGAGGCGATTGCCGCCGACAGCACGCCGGTGATTATCATTGCCCACAGCCTGGGTTGCATCACCGTCGCCCATTGGGCGGCGAGCGCCCCCGTGCAGTTTTTGCGTCAAGTGCGCGGCGCCTTGCTCGTCGCGCCAGCAGACGTCGAACGCCCGGCCTGCGTGCCGGCCTTGCGTAACTTCGCGCCGATTCCGACGGACCTGCTGCCATTCCCGAGCCAGGTCGTCAGTTCCGACAACGACAGCGCCGTCAGTGCACCGCGTGCCCTGGAACTGGCGCGCCATTGGGGGGCCGAGGCGGGGATTCTGGCGGGGGCGGGGCATATCAACGTCAAGTCCGGTCACCAGCGCTGGGAGCAGGGTTTTGCCTATCTCTATCGCTTGCAGAACCGCATGGAACACCACGCCCTGCGTCGCGCTTGAACACTTTCTTTATTTAACGCCCCCGTCTCCCGGCGGTTTTGGGCGGGAGTCTGTCATGAGCTTTGAAGCCTTCGGTCAGCCGCTGCTGACCTTTCCCGATGCCGAAAAAAGTCCCCTGAGCATTCGCGCCAAGGCGCTGGTGTTTGTCGATCCGCGTTCGCGGCAATTACGTGAAGACCTGGAGCAACTGGCCACGCGTTCAGTGTCAGTGCTGATCCGTGGCGAAACCGGCACCGGCAAGGAATTGCTGGCCCGCCATATCCACCGCGCCAGTGATCGCGGCGGGTTGTTCGTATCGGTCAACTGCGGTGCCATCAGCCCGACCTACGCCGACGCCGAGTTGTTCGGCTATGCGGCGGGCAGCTACAGCGGCTCGGCGAGCAGTCGTGCCGGGTGGTTCGGTTCGGCCAACGGCGGCACGCTGTACCTGGACGAAATCGGCGACCTGCCGCTGCCGATCCAGACCAAACTGCTCGCCGCGCTGGAAAACCACGAAGTCACCCGCGTCGGTGCCCAGCAGCCGAGCCCGGTGGATGTGCGGCTGGTGGCGGCCACCAGCATCGATCTGGCCCAGGCGGTTGCCGCCGGAAAATTCCATGAGCGGCTCTATCACTACCTCTGTGAAGGCCCGCTCGAACTGCCGGCGTTGCGTGAGAGGGTGGGGGATATCCTCTCGCTGGCGGAGTACTTCCTCGGCATCTACAGCCAACGCCTGGACCTGCCGGTACCGCTGATCAGCGAGGAGGCGCAACAAGTGTTGGAACGGCACAGTTGGCCGGGCAATACCAGGGAGCTGGAGAACGTCATTCACTTTGCATTGCTGGTCAGTACGGGTGACGAAATCTTGCCGGAGCATTTGAATCTGTCGGCTGTCCGGCCATCTGCGGTTCTTATACAAGGATGGATAGATCAACTTGTTCAACAAGGAGATGTCGCTGAAGTCCGGGCGCTGAAAAAATATTTCACAAGCATCATTGTATAATCCCATTGATTATTTTTATAACTAAACCAGGCAATTGATTGTTGTCTGGTTTTTTTGTGGGCGCTGATCCTTGTTTTATATTTTGTAATATTTGCAGTGTGGTTGTGACAATTTTGCGTTTTGCAGGTCGATGGGGGTTGATATATCTTTTAATTTCTCTTGGATACATTGATATCCGTCATTGTTAAATATCATATGAAAAAGGATTTTTCTGTGAGTCTTGTTGAAAATAATGCTGCGATAGCCCCGGGTGCCGACGGTGAGTTGGAAGATATCAATCCCATTGTCGAGGGTTATATGCCTGCTGATCCGGGAATGGCACCCCTGTCTTTTCAAGAGGCTGATTCTCCTGAGTGGATAGGCCTCAAACGATTTCAAGTCTTCTCGACTTCGGGCGGAAATACAATTTACGCCAATGGGTATCAGCAGTTGAAATTGATGGTAGTTGTGCAAGCTGTAGACGATGGGCAAAAGGTAGTAGGAATATCCCAACGCGAGTTCGACAGCATTCAACTGCTGGATGCCTATTCCAACAAAGCCCTGCCGATAGACAGCATTCGAGACGGCGAGGAACCGGCATGGAAGTGCACGCTGGAACGACGCTTACCCTACGAGCCGTTTCCTCACACGGGTGAACTGCATGGCCCGGTTGTGCGGGGGAAAGCCATCTTTCTCAAGGAGTTCTACGTCAGCAGCAACTCTCCCGAGCCCATCAAGCTGATTGCAGCCATTACCCGTTCGGACGGGGAGGCGTTCTATTCGGAAGAAGCCTCGGAATTCGGTGTAATAAACCTGAGGACCGTTCCACCGCCGATCTATCGAAAAGAACAGTTCAGGGTCAAACACCTATCCGGCCACTGGGAACCGACAGAGAACGTTGCCAAGGTCGATCGATATGTTCTGGACCTGTTAGTGGATCAGCACCATATAAAACTCGTCAATTGTTCGATTACCGGCGTGTTGCAGGCATGCAGTGAGCATCCCGACTATCTCGGGTATTACGCCGTTGGCTATTTTAAAGGGCTCAAGGCTAATCATGGCACGGAGGTGTTGTGGGAAACAGCCGATCAACTTGCGGCCCACCACGAAGAAAAAGGCAAAGTCACTTTTTTGATGCACTTTGCCAGAAAGGGCGGAACGTCCCAGGTTCGACATGATCGTTTATCGGTGAAGATGTTGGTTCGGGATATGTATGGGAACAGGCATGAAGTCGACGTCGCAATGAACACCCGAAACCCTTCGATGATCGAAGTTGTTTAATTTTACTGTGTCTGCAAAGTCAAGGAATGATGATGAGTACAGCAGTGCCAGAAGTGGAATCCAACGCATTCAATTTTTCTGAATTTATCCAGTCTGGAGTTGATGTCCGTACCGGATCTTATAGTACCAGCCTTAATCTCGCGGGGTGGGTAGCTAACAATATCAACGGTCCACAGATATCCTTTAGTATTTCATTCGATAGTTTCCGCACAACAGATCTCGGTTGGGGACGCGGCTGGTCATTGGGTTTGAGCTCCTACAATCGGAAGACCCGTAAACTGACCCTTGCAAGCGGAGTTTCTTATCGTGTCTACATCAGCCGAGGGCGGCTCGTCGTCAAGGATAAAAAGCTTCAAGACACCCGGGTCACGCTCGACGGCGACAATCTGGTTGTCAGCCATAAAAACGGTCTGATCGAGAGGTTGGTCAGGCCAGATGAAACGTATGACGAATGGCTGCCTGAACATGTTTACTCCAACGAAGGGCGCTCGATCAGTCTGAAATACATGTTGGTACGGGGCCGCCGTGTCCTGCACGAAATTCACGATCAGCAACACCGCGTCGTGGCCCTGAGTTATGAAACGAAAGATCAACCCGCCAGCATTACCGTATGGCCTGATCATCCGCAAAGACGCTTGAAGTTTGTTTTGCAGGTTCGCGATGGATGGCTCCGGCAGATTACCCTTGATCACGGTCCCGCCGAGCACCTTGCATGGTCATTCGATTACCAATTACTCAATGGCTTTCTGGTCATGACGGATATCCGCGCACCGGGTGGCAGTGTCGAGAGTATTGAGTACGCTCCTCAGAAGCATCGGTTACCGCTCGGGGCACCCATCAATGCTTTGCCGGCGGTGCGGCGCAGTGTTCTGGTGCCGGGTTCAGGGTTGCCGACGATCACCCGTGTCTATGAATACTCCGACAAAAATTTCCTCGGCTATCAATCGGGACTTCGTTGGGAGCAGGACGGGGACCATCTGCATGGGCACAAAGGGCCTTACACCTACTCCTGTACCGAACGCCTGGTTACGGGTGTGGGCGACAAGACAGTTGAACTGAGTCGCATCGAAAGAACCTACAACCGCTTCCACCTGATGATCTCGGAAAAGTGCGCTTCCAACGGGAAGGTGCAGCAAAGAACGATTACCTATCACGATGTTGACGGTCTGGACTTCTCCGATCAGCCCGCCCATTTTCAACTGCAGAAAACTTCTGTCGTCAGTTATGTCGATACTTCTACGAACGCCGCGCCCCGAACCGAAACCACGCATACGACCTATGATGAATCCGGCAATCTGCTAACGCAGATAAATCCGAGCGGAGCCCGGGAGGATTACGTCTATTACCCGGCAGAAGGTGCCGAGGGTTGCCCCCCCAACCCACTGGGTTTCATTACGGCATTGAAGGAGCGATCGGTCACGCCTTCCCCTGATTTTGCCCCGGCGCCGACGGTCATTGTCCGTTTTTCCTACATTGACTTGCCCTCCATGCGCGAAGACGGTCATCGGTTTTTGTTGCCTCAAAGCGAAAGGCTGTTTGAAGGAGGGAATGAAAAGCCATGCGTGGATACTCGATTCGAGTACATCGATGATGCCAGTGATGCGTTTTACGGACGCCTCAAGAGTCGCTCGCAAGCCGGGCACAACGGCAACCGCCGTCTCGAATTCAAATATTCAATTGATGGAGATCGGGTAGAAACCCTTCAACAATTGTACGTGGGTAGCGAAAGGCATGATCGCAAAGTCTGGCATGACCGATTTATCGGACAGGAAGTCAAGGCTCGGGATGGGGCCGGTAATGAGTTGTTGAAGAAGTACGACAATCTGAACCGTGTTGTTCGCGAGACAGCGGCATTCGATGGAACGGACATCGCGTCACGCATCACCGAATTCTACGGTGAAAGCCAGCCAGAGGACGGCGCAACCGTCGGCATCACCAGCATACGGGGTGTGCTGAGCAAGATTTGGCTCGACGGGGTCGGGCGCACGACCAAAGTCAAAGTTCAGGATGTCGATTCACCCGACAGACCATTACGTCTGACCTATGAGGCCCACTACGACAATTTTGGTCGACTGGTGAGCGAAGTCAGCCAGGACTGGTTCGATGACAAGGCCACTGCGTCAACCACGACCTACAGCCACGACGGCTGGGGGCGCGTATGCAGAACGGTAGGTCCTGATGGTGTCGCGGTGAACGATGTGTTTGACCCGGTTTCATTGACTCGAACATGCTGGTGCGACGGCGCTGGAAAAACCCGTTCTGTATTGAACGTGTTCGGTAAGCCAGATCGGGAAGAACGCATCGATTCCGAAGGTGTGGTCACTATTACCGCGACTTTTTCCTATGACGGACTTGGGCGTTGCCTGACGCAAACCAACGAGGCAGGATTCGAAACGAGCTTCCGATATGACCTTTTCGGTCGTCTGATCGAGACGACTCTGCCGGATGGTACTTCGATAAAAAAAAAGTATGACCCTCTGAGCACGGGTGATCATCCGATCGAAATCAGTGCCGATGACTACGTGTTGGGCACCCGGACTTATGACGGTTTGTTACGTGTCACCCGTACGACCGTCGGCGGCAGAACCGAAACAAGGACCTATGAGGGCGGTGGTGCTCAACCTTTGCAGCAAGTGACGGCGGCGGGCGATATTTTCAGGTTCACCCTTGATCCCATGCTCAACGGGGCAGTGACCGAGCGGATGGGCAGTCATGCTCAATCAGCCAGATATCGATTTGATCCATTGACCGGGCAACTCGTCGAAACCTCCAGCCCTGCCATTCAGCGCCGGTTTGAGTACTCCGGGTCGGGCAAAGAGAAGTCCCGGGAGTGGATCTCCAGCGAAGGCCGCTTCGGTACTGCCACTACCCGTTCATTGAATGGGCTGCCCATCAGCTTTACCGATGTTAATGGTGTAGAAACTACTTATATCCATGACGCTGCGGCGCGACCCATAGAAATTCAGCAGAGACCGGTTCTGGCGAAGTACGCCTACGGTGCCCAGGGCCAGTTGCTGACATTGAGTGTCGAGGACACCGCCTCGAAACGTTCGCTGACGACCACCTTGGTTCACGATGAGTTCGGTCGTGAGATTCAGCGTATTTCACAGTTCGGCGACGGATCTCGCCTGGAGGTCCTTCAAGAGTTTGGGGCCGATGACAAACTTCAGCAACGATCGCTGGTGTCCGGTGCGCAGTCACGTACAGAAACCTTCGCCTACGACAGGCGCGGGCGCCTGAAGCGCTATGACTGTGAGGGCACGCAGGCACCGATCGATGCCTGGGGAAAACGCATTGATTTTCAGGAATTTACCTACGACTACCTCGATAACCTGTTGACGGTGCGTACGGGTTTCGATGGGGAGGAGAACCTGTGCAGGTTTTTTTACGATCGTCCTGACAAAACCCAGTTGAGTTCACTGACTCACAGTCACGCGCACTATCAGCCCGGGCAAGTGAGCTTCGAATACGATGCCAACGGTAATCTGCTCAACGATAACCAAGGGCGCACGTTCAGGTATGACACTCTGAGCCGGCTCGAAAGTGTGGCCAGCGCTGGCGGTCGTGCGCATTATCAATTCGACGGCGAAGATCAATTGCATGCGGTGGCTGCCGAATCCGGAGAGCTGATCAGGTTTTTCTATAGCGAGCATGCGCTGTGCAGCGAAGTGGCGGGTAACCACCGACGCAGTCTGTTGTCAGGCGACGGCATGTCCTTGGCCGAGCAGCAAGGTGACGACGTTGTCTTGTTTGTCACGGATGGTCAGGGCACGGCCCTTGCGCGCCTTGGATCTCAAGACGAATCTGTTTTGTCTTGTCTTCCCTATGGTGATCGCCCCGCATCGAGCGGACTTGGTGCCCTGCTGGGGTTTCAGGGCGAGCGACTGGACCCGTCAACCGGGTGCTATCTGCTCGGCAGGGGTTATCGGGCCTACAACCCCCGATTGATGCGATTTCACAGCCCCGACAGTTGGAGCCCCTTTGAGGATGGCGGCATCAATGCCTATGCCTATTGTCTGGGAGATCCGGTCAATCTCAAGGATCCCACCGGGCATATCTCGACCTTGGGGTGGGTGAAAATCGGTGTGACCACCGCCCTGGCCGCCGCTGCGGTTGCCCTGACAGCCGTTACCTTGGGCGCAACCGCACCACTCGTATCGATCTCGGCTAACGCCGTCGCCTTGTTAACACTGGAGGCCATTTCCGCGACAGTTTCAGTTGCCTCGGCGGTTGTCGATGAACTGGCCCCGGATACCTTTGGCGCTCAGGTATTGACCTACTCGTCGATAGCGCTGGGAGTGGTGTCGCTCGGAGCCACCGCGGTTGCAAAAATTGCCAGTAAAGGCATTGGCTTTGCGTTGACGAAAAGTGTGAACTCCCTGGCGGACGTGGTGACTGCACAGGCGGGAGTCGCGCGCGTGACGGTGGGGCGGCGTCTATACGGCGCTGTTTCCACGGCAAATGAGGCATTGAGAAGTACAGTCAAATTGCAGAGCCGGCTCAACAACGTGTTGACGGCGAAATCGGTAATCAGTGGGGCGGGTATCGCTGCCAAAACAGCATTCGTGGTCGCGAATTCGGAAAAGTACGCGGCCAAAGCCGACGCGTTTCTTCAAGATTACTGGCCATCACTGGTCGAGGATTTCAGTGCTCAGAAGTTTCGAAGCGATGTGGTGGACGCTCTGGAGTCATTCACCCATGAGATTGGCGAGCAGATCGACACGCTGCGTGGCATTTGAGCAATGATGACCAGAGATTTGGATGCTTTCAAAATGGAATATCAACTTGAATAAAAGTTATTGTTCGGGAATAAAAAATCCCGGTATTGTCCGCATCACGCCAGCGATAGCACTTCACTGGCACTCGCGTTTTCAAGCCGTCGCCACAAGCGACTGTGATTTTCGATAAGGACACTGCATGAAAAAGGTTCTGTTGTTCACCGCACTGGCGGCTGCCCTGACCGCGGGCCTGGCCCAGGCTGGCGAGAAACTGGTGGTTGCCGCGACCCCGGTCCCACACGCCGAGATTCTCGAGCTGATCAAGCCAACCCTCGCCAAAGAAGGCGTGGACCTGGAAATCAAAGTCTTCACCGACTATGTTCAGCCGAACGTGCAGGTCGACCAGAAGCGTCTGGACGCCAACTACTTCCAGACCCTGCCGTACCTGAAGAGCTTCAACGAAGGTAAAGGCACTCACCTGGAAACCGTGATTGGCGTGCACGTTGAACCTTTCGGCGGTTACTCGAAGAAAGTCAAAACCCTGGCTGAGCTCAAGGATGGCGCGACCATCGCCATCCCGAACGAAGGCAGCAACAGCGGCCGTGCCCTGATCCTGCTGCAGAAGGCTGGCCTGATCGAGTTGAAAGACCCGAAAAACGCCGTGTCGACCCCGAAAGACATTGCCAGTAACCCGCACAACTTCAAGTTCAAAGAGCTTGAGTCCGCGATGTTGCCGCGTGTGCTGGATCAGGTCGACCTGGATATGATCAACACCAACTACGCGCTGGAAGCGGGCCTGAACCCGGCGAAAGACGCGCTGATCATTGAAGGTGCTGATTCGCCTTACGTGAACTACCTGGTGGCCCGTCCGGACAACAAGGACAGCGTTGCCATCCAGAAACTGGCCAAAGCCCTGACCAGCCCGGAAGTGAAAGCATTCATCGAGAAGAAGTACAGCGGCGCGGTACTGCCGGCGTTCTGATTCGCGAAGCAAGCCCCTTAGAGGTTTCAAACGCCGACGGCTGATTTAGCGTCGGCGTTTTTTATTGGACAATGGATTGCTCAGGCCGGCCTGGACTCCAGGGCCCTGCGCAACGCCATCAAGAGTTTCAGAATGTCCTGCGGATCCAGCCGTTGCGGCGGTTGTACGTCTGCCATTTTCTCGTCCTTGTGAGGTTTGGCCGGAAGTCTGGCCAAAAGTGGTTCGTCCCTGGAGCAGCGTTTCGAAAAAAAGATTTTTCCTACGGCGCAATGGGAAGTAGCTGTCCTCTCTTGTCTGGGCAAACCTGGGCGTCAGTTTTTTCCCGGCACTAACAGTTCTGCTAGGTGCCGACGCATTCAAGCAGGTGCAAACTGCTTCCTTCGCCGGGAGTCGACCCTCATGAGCGCATTGACTCGTCACCTCAATCGCTACCGCTATGATGCCCTGGACCGGCTGGTAGAGCTGGAGCTGTCGGAGCTGGAAAAACTGACCCGGTTCTACTGCGGCGAACATCTGGTGACGCAACTGAAAGGTCAGGGGGGGCACTGCGTGCTTCAACACGACAGGCAACTGCTGGCAGTGCAATCGTTTGACGGCGCCGAGTGCAACAGCCAGTTGCTGGTCACCAATCAGCAACGTTCGGTGTTGCGCATGGACGGTCCTGGCGGAGTTGTGCGGCAGGTCTACGCGCCCTACGGTCATCGGCGGGTCGAAAGTGGTCCCGGCAGTTTGCTGGGATTCACCGGTGAAGCAGTCGATCCGGCCACCGGTCATTATCTGCTGGGTAACGGGCATCGGGCGTTCAATCCGGTACTGATGCGCTTCAACAGTCCTGACAGGTTGAGCCCGTTTGGGCGGGGTGGGTTGAATGCGTATGCGTATTGCCTGGGGGACCCTGTGAATTTCAGTGATCCGACGGGGCGGTTTGCCGACATTGCCCGGTTAATCACAAGTCTGTTGAGCGTGACGAACACAGGACTGGGCATGTCCCGTGTCATCCCCTCCTATAATTTGGCCAAGGACGCCTTGAGGTTGGGGGCTGTGACGAAGTTGCCGTTCAGACAGTCCGCTACGGCAGTCAGCACAGTAGTTGCCAGCGGTACGATACTCACCACAGGTCTGGTTGGGGTTGCCAGTGCCGTTGCAACGCTTGTCGATGAACCTGAGACAGCCAAAATACTGGGGTACGTCGCTTTAGGACTGACGGGGTTGGCGATTGCATCGAGAGGGGGTACTTACTGGGCCGCGAGCAAGCCTGGAACTGAAGCTGCCTTGATGCGTTTTGTGAAGAACAAGGGGCAACCAGTCGTTGCGACACCACCTGCTACACCCCGGCCTTCCATCGCGTCTTTGAGCGGTTCGACGCTGGCCCAAGTGCCTTCTGCACCGCCACTTAGGGCCATTGATGAAACACCTTTTGACTGGATGACACCAGAAATCGATGCTGCATTGAACAGACTGGGAGGTACGTCGCCTCGTAACTCCATGAGCATTATTCGTAATCCTTTAGCGCCATGAACATGCGTCACAGTTTACCTGACCTCAATCCGGCCAATACCACGCCGGCTCATCCAGCATCCGCTGCCCGACAATCCCGGTTTGCCCAAGGTTTTTCTCCAGAACGATGCAATTGCAATCCGGGTCCTGCTGCAACGCCGAAATCAACCGCCGGGCATGGGACACCACCCACACCTGGCAATGTTCTGAAGCGCGGATAATCAAGCGCGCCAACGCCGGCAGCAGATCCGGATGCAGACTGGTTTCCGGTTCGTTCAGCACCATCAGCGTCGGCGGCCGTGGCGTCAGCAGCGCGGCGACCAGCAGCAAATAGCGCAGTGTTCCGTCCGACAACTCGGCGGCGGACAACGGCCGCAACAAACCCTCCTGAAAGAATTCGATGGTGAAGCGCCCGCCCGGCAGCGGTTCGATGGCCAGCCTGGCGCCGGGAAACGCGTCGCTGATCGCGGCTCGCAATGCCTCGGGATCGCCGATTTCGATGATCGTCTGCAAGGCCGCCGCCAGGTCGCGTCCGTCGTGGTGCAGCACCGGCGTGCGGGTGCCCAGTTGCGGCTGGCGTACCGGGGCGTCGGCATCGCTGCGAAAGTGATCGTAAAAGCGCCAGCGGCGGATGAACTCGCGCATCTCCAGCACTTCTGGCGAACCGCGCAGGCTGCCGACCTGATCGAACAGACTGTCGAACATCGGCGTGTGCTGCGCCAGCACATCCCACTTGCGATCGGCGCGGGCACGGATCATTGGGCCGTCACGATCGACCAGCAGACTGGCCGGACGATAGAACGCTCCAGCCCAGAGGCATTCCCGTTTGATCTGCGGGTCGAGGCCGAAGCGTGAAGGTATGGGTAACGAGTGCTCGGGTAACATGAAATGACCGTTGGAGTCGGGTAACCCCAGGCTGATCGAGTAGCCAAAATCTTCCCCGGCAAACCCCAGCCGCAGGCGTTTGACGCCCTGGCGCACCGTGGCCTCGACGGGCACTTCGCCGTTGCGCATACGCCGGGTGATGGTTTCCGGGCCCGCCCAGAAGGTCGAATTCAGCCCACCTTCACGGGCCAGCGCATTGACCACGCCGCCCTGAGCGGTTTCCGCCAGCAGGCGCAGTGCACGGTAAAGGTTGGATTTACCGCTGCCATTAGGGCCGGTAATCAGATTCAGCCGGCCCAGCGGGATCACCAATTTGTTGATCGAGCGGTAATTGGCCACCGCAAGGGTCTTGAGCATATGGGTTCCTGGGGCGAGATCGAGCGGGCTCATTTTCAGGTACGTGCAGGCGTCTATGACACGTGTTTTTGGGGGAAAACGTTATGAATTGTTTCTTCATAAAGGGAGCGTGCGCAGTTGAAATCCTGTTCTAAGCTCTCTGTCGAGTTGTCCATAAAAAAGGCCAAGGAGATTGCATGGCGGTTCCCGGATTGAAAGTAGTCATGGCCTTGAGTGTCGTCACCCTGCTAACGGCCTGCGAGGAGAAAAAACCCGTGCAGGAATACCTGCCACGGGTGTTCGTGCAGGTCGTCAAGCCAGCGGATTACGCGGCCTCGGTCACCCTCACCGGTGATATCCAGGCGCGGGTACAGACGGAGCTGTCTTTCCGCGTCGGTGGCAAGATCATCCAGCGCTCGGTTGACGTCGGTGATCGCGTGACCGCCAAGCAAGTGCTCGCCCGGCTCGACCCCAAGGATCTGCAGACCAATGTCGACTCGGCCCAGGCACAAGTGGTCGCCGAACAGGCGCGGGTGAAGCAGAGCGCGCTGGCGTTCGTACGTCAGCAAAAACTCTTGCCCAAGGGCTACACCAGCCAGAGCGAATATGACTCGGCCGAGGCCGCCTTGCACAGCAGCCAGAGCGCCCTGAGCGCTGCTCAGGCGCAGTTGGCCAATGCCAGGGATCAGTTGAGCTATACGGCGCTGATTGCCGATGCGCCGGGGATCATTACCGAGCGTCAGGCGGAAGTCGGCCAGGTGGTGCAGGCGACGATGCCGATCTTCAGCCTGGCCCGGGACGGCGACCGGGATGCGGTGTTCAATGTCTATGAATCGCTGCTGGCCGAGAAGCCGCGAGATCACACCATTGTCCTCAGCTTGCTCGACAACCCTGCGATCAAAACCACCGGCACCGTACGCGAAATCACCCCGTCGGTGTCGGCGCAATCCGGAACCGTGCAGGTCAAGGTCGGCCTCGACAAACTGCCCGACGGCATGCAGTTGGGTTCGGTGGTGAGTGCCACGGCCAGGGGATCGGGCAAATCGGTCATCGAGTTGCCGTGGTCGGCGCTGACCAAAAACATCAGCAGTCCTGCTGTCTGGATTGTCGACGACAAGGGCAAGGCGCAATTGCATTCGGTGACGGTCAGCCGCTACCTGACCGGCAAGGTCATCATCAGCGACGGGTTGAAGGACGGGGACAAAGTCATCATCGCGGGCGGACAACTCTTGCACCCGGACATGGAAGTCGAGATTGCCGAAAACACTTACAAGGATCTGACGTGGGGAGCAAAGCCATGAAGCCTTTATGGGCGTTGTCCATCGGGCTGGTGCTGAGCGCCTGTTCCAAGAGCGAACCACCGCCGGCGCCGGTACGGCCAGTGCTGTCGATCAAGGTCCAGGCCTTGAGCGAAGAGGACCTGGGCCGCTTCGCCGGCAGTATCCAGGCACGCTTTGAAAGCAATACCGGGTTTCGCGTGGGCGGGCGAATCGCCAGTCGTAACGTCGATGTCGGCACCGAGGTCGAGAAGGGCACATTGCTCGCCACCCTCGATCCTTCAGATCAACAGAACCAATTGCGCTCGGCCCAGGGCGATCTGGCGAAAATCCAGGCGCAACTGATCAACGCCAAGGCCACTGCCCAGCGTCAGCAAGCGTTGTTTGACCGCGGGGTCGGCGCGCAAGCGCAACTCGACGAGGCCAACACGGACCTGAAAACCACCCAGGCCTCCCTCGATCAGGCCCGGGCAGCCGTCAACCAGAGCAAGGACCAACTGGGCTACACCGAGTTGCGCGTCGACCATAAAGCCGTAGTCACCGCGTGGAGCGCCGAGGCCGGGCAAGTGGTGACGGCCGGTCAGCAAGTGGTGACCCTGGCGCAACCGGACATCAAGGAAGCGGTGATCGACCTGCCGGATACCCTGGTCGATCAACTGCCCAGCGATGTGGTGTTCCTGGTCGCCGCGCAACTTAATCCGAGCATCAACACCACCGCCATCATCCGTGAAATCGAACCTCAGGCCCAAAGCGCCACGCGCACCCGTCGCGCCCGCCTGACCCTGGCCGAAACGCCACAGGGCTTCCGCTTGGGTACGGCCATCAGCGTCACCCTGAGCTCGGCGATCAAGCCGCGCATCGAGTTGCCTGTCACCGCGCTGCAGGAGGTCGATGGCAAACCACGCATCTGGGTGATCGATGCACAGAGTAAAACCGTCTCCCCCCGTGACGTCACCGTGATCAGCCGCACCGAAAGCACCGTGGTGCTGGCCGACGGCGTGAAGAACGGCGAGCGGGTGGTCAGTGCCGGTGTGAACAGCCTCAAACCGGGGCAACAAGTGAAATTCGACGAGGACAGTCAATGAAAGGGCCTTTCAACCTCTCGGAATGGGCCCTCAAGCATCAGTCGTTCATCTGGTATCTGATGTTCGTTGCGTTGCTGATGGGTGTGTTCTCGTACTTCAACCTGGGGCGCGAAGAAGACCCTTCGTTCACCATCAAAACCATGGTGATCCAGAGCAAATGGCCGGGGGCGACCCAGGAGGAAACCCTCAAGCAGATCACTGACCGGATCGAGAAAAAGCTCGAAGAGCTCGACTCCCTCGACTACGTGAAAAGCTACACGCGCCCCGGTGAGTCGACGGTGTACGTGTACCTGCGCGACACCACCAGTGCCAAGGACATTCCGGAAATCTGGTACCAGGTGCGCAAGAAGATCAACGACATCAAATACCAGTTCCCGCAGGGTATACAGGGGCCGTCGTTCAACGACGAGTTCGGTGACGTCTTCGGGTCGATCTACGCCTTTACCGCCGACGGCCTGACCTTGCGTCAGTTGCGCGACTACGTGGAACAGGCGCGCATGGAAATTCGCGGCGTGCCGGGGCTGGGCAAGATCGAGATGGTCGGCCAGCAGGACGAGGTGCTGTACCTGAACTTCTCCACGCGCAAACTCGCAGCGCTGGGCATCGATCAGCGTCAGGTGGTGCAGAGCCTGCAAACCCAGAACGCCGTGACCCCGGCAGGTGTCATCGAGGCCGGGCCGGAGCGGATTTCGGTGCGCACTTCAGGGAAGTTCGCTTCGGAGAAAGACCTGGCCGAGGTCAACCTCAAGCTCAACGACCGCTACTATCGTCTGGCCGACATTGCCGAAATCAGTCGCGGCTATGTCGATCCGGCCTCGCCGGAATTTCGCTACAACGGTAAACAGGCCATCGGCCTGGCGATTGCCATGCAGAAGGGTGGCAACGTCCAGGCGTTCGGCAAGGCTTTGCACGAGCGTATCGAACAACTGACCGCCGACCTGCCGGTGGGTGTTGGCATCTACAACGTCTCGGATCAGGCCGTGGTGGTGGAAGAGGCCGTCGGCGGCTTTACCCGTGCGCTGTTCGAAGCGGTGATCATCGTGCTGGTGGTTAGCTTCATCAGCCTCGGTGTGCGTGCCGGGCTGGTGGTGGCGTGCTCGATCCCGTTGGTGCTGGCGTTGGTCTTCGTGTTCATGGAGTTCAGCGGCATTACCATGCAGCGGATCTCCCTTGGCGCACTGATCATTTCCCTCGGCCTGATGGTGGACGACGCGATGATCACCGTGGAAATGATGGTTACCCGTCTGGAGTTGGGCGAGACCAAGGAGCAGGCGGCGACCTTCGCCTACACCTCCACGGCGTTCCCGATGCTTACCGGTACACTGGTGACGGTGGCGGGCTTCGTGCCGATCGGCTTGAACGCCAGCTCCGCCGGTGAATACACCTACACCCTGTTTGCGGTGATTGCCTGTGCGATGCTGGTGTCATGGGTGGTGGCGGTGCTGTTTGCGCCGGTGATTGGCGTGCACATCCTCAGCACCAACGTGAAACCCCACGAAGGCGAACCCGGGCGCATCGGCAAGGCGTTCAACGGCGGGCTGCTATGGTGCATGCGCAATCGCTGGTGGGCCATTGGCATCACCGTGCTGTGCTTTGTACTGGCGGTGTTCAGCATGCGCTATGTGCAGAACCAGTTCTTCCCGTCTTCGGATCGACCAGAAATCCTGGTGGACCTGAACCTGCCGCAAAACGCCTCGCTCGACGAAACCCGCCGGGCGGTCGATAGACTCGAGGCCACGCTCAAGGACGATCCGGACATCGTGCGCTGGAGCACCTACGTCGGTCAGGGTGCCATCCGCTTCTATCTGCCACTGGACCAGCAACTGCAAAACCCGTTCTACGCGCAGTTGGTGATCGTCAGCAAAGGCCATACCCGCGAGGCCATGATGCAGAAGCTTCGCGAGCGCTTGCGCAACGACTTCGTCGGCATCGGCAGTTATGTCCAGGCACTGGAAATGGGCCCACCGGTGGGGCGTCCGATCCAGTACCGGGTCAGCGGCAAAGACGTCGACCAGGTGCGCCGGCATGCCATCGACCTGGCCACGGAGCTGGACAAGAACCCGCACGTTGGTGAGATCATCTACGACTGGAATGAACCGGGCAAAGTCCTGCGCATCGACATCGCCCAGGACAAGGCGCGGCAGTTGGGGTTGTCTTCCGAGGATGTGGCTAACCTGATGAACGGCATCGTCAGTGGCCAGGCGGTGACCCAGGTCGACGACGACATCTATCTGATCAACGTAGTCGGTCGTGCAGTGGACTCCGAACGTGGTACGCCGGAAACCCTGCAGAACTTGCAGATCGTCACGCCGAGCGGCACCTCGATTCCGCTGCTGGCGTTCGCCACCGTGCGCTACGAACTGGAGCAGCCGCTGGTGTGGCGTCGCGATCGCCTGCCGACTATCACCATCAAGGCGGCGATACGCGACGAGATCCAGCCGACGGACCTGGTGAAAATCCTCAAGCCGTCCATCGATGCCTTTGCCGCCAAGCTGCCGCCCGGGTACAAGGTCGCCACCGGCGGTACAGTGGAGGAGAGCGGCAAGGCCCAAGGGCCGATTGCCAAGGTTGTGCCGTTGATGCTGTTCTTGATGGCCACATTCCTGATGATCCAGTTGCACAGCGTGCAGAAGATGTTCCTGGTCGCCAGCGTCGCGCCACTGGGCTTGATCGGCGTGGTGCTGGCGTTGGTGCCAACCGGAACGCCAATGGGCTTCGTGGCGATCCTGGGGATTCTGGCGCTGATCGGTATCATCATCCGTAACACGGTGATTCTGGTGACCCAGATCGATGAGTACGAGAATAAAGGCTATGAGCCGTGGGACGCGGTGGTCGAGGCCACTGAACACCGACGCCGGCCGATCCTGCTGACGGCAGCCGCCGCGAGCCTGGGGATGATTCCGATTGCGCGGGAAGTGTTCTGGGGGCCGATGGCTTACGCGATGATCGGCGGGATTGTCATCGCCACCTTGCTGACGCTGCTGTTTTTGCCGGCGCTGTATGTGGCTTGGTACAAGATTCGCGAGCCGAAGAAGGAGGCTGTTTAAAAGGCGAGCGCTTCGCGCTCATCGCGAGCAAGCTCGCTCCCACAGGGATTGCGCTGAACCCTGTGGGAGCGGGCTTGCCCGCGAAGACGTCAGTACAACCACCGCACATTTGCGGGCTTTACGCCTTACGCCAGACACTCGCCAACCAAGGCTGCTGCTCCCGCGGCAGTCCGGCCGGCCGGTAGTAATGCTCCAGCTCGACAAACCCCGCCTCGATCAACAAATGCTGCCAGGCCGCCAGGTCGTGATACGACCCATAACGCGCCCCGTTCCAGCCTTCCTGATTCTCGCCACGGGGATTGGAACTGAACAACACCCCACCCGGTTTCAGCGCTCCCCACAATTGTTTCAACACCCGTGGTAATTCCTGACGCGGGACATGAAACAGCACTGCGTTGGCAAAGATCCCGTCGAAACGCTCGGCCGGCAGATCAAGCTTCAGGAAATCCTGCTGCCACACCTCGCACCCGCTGTCCTCACGGGCCATCTGCGCGAGTTTTTCCGAACCGTCCAGGCCGATCGCCTTGTGGCCCATGCGGGTGAAGGTTTGCAAATCCCGACCAGGCCCGCAGCCAAAATCGAGAATGTCGAAAGGCGCCTCGCCCTGAATGTGCCGCAGCAGGGCATCGATGTTCTGGCTGACGTCGTGATCGCGCGTGCCTTCACGAAAGTCCTCGGCGACCGCGTTGTAATGGCCGAGGGTCGTGGAGGTGATCTGTTCAAGGTCGTCGGGTGTTTGCTTCATGGTCGGCTGCGCAGGCAATTTGGATTCACCGAATATACGCCATGGCGCCGGGGGCTGCTGCGCAGCCCATCGCGAGCAGGCTCGCTCCTACAGGTATCCGCGGTCAACTGTGGGAGCGAGCTTGCTCGCGATGGCGGTGGCACTGACAACAGATGGCTTAGCCCTTTTTCATCCCCAGACATTCAATGGAGTGATCCACCATCGCCTTGGCAATCTCCAGCAAATGCCAGATCGAGTACACCATCGCCCGGTCGGCGCCCTTGAGTTGATCGCCACACTGATACGCCGTGACCGAAGCGCAGCGCAGCAGGTCGGCGACATAGAGCTGGGTGTCTTCAAAGCTCACGTCTTTGCTGACGTTGTAGAAGCGCATTTCATCGGTTGGTGCGGGTTGCTTGCCGGTGAGGTAGAAATCGATTGCACGGTAGAGCGCTGAACGATCTTTGAGAGGGTCTTCAGTGGCAGTTTCGTTGGTGGGATTTTCGGAAGGTGGATCGGGAACGGATTTCTTCATTGGTAAAACTCCTGAGCATAAATTGGAGCCAACCGATATCGCGACTAAACGAACAGGGGGTGGCGGCTGCACACAGGTTAGTCGACCGGCCGCCAGGCAAAACCGGCGCACCACGAGGGTGCCCTGCGCACAGCCACCATAAAATTCAGGCAATAAAAAACACCTGACAAAAGGTGACGCTGTGCGCCCGACGCGGATCCGGGCGACTAAACCCGATCACTGATGAGCAGTGACGGACCGAGACTAGCCACCGGATTTGGCAGGCGCAAGCGAGCGAAATGATCTAGGAAACGTCCTGCAAAGGAAAGGGAACAGGCCTTCGGAATCGCTGATTTTCCTGTGCGAAATATCGACAGGATCTTCACTTACCGCTTGTTCAACCCCCGCGCCAACCGATCCCCGCCCAACTGAATCACCGCCACCAGCGCCACCAGCAACACAATCACTGTCAACATGATCTGGCTATCAAACCGCTGATACCCATACCGATAGGCAATGTCCCCCAACCCACCCGCGCCAATCGCCCCGGCCATGGCCGACGAGTTGATCATCGTCACCAGGGTAATGGTGAACCCGCCGACAATCCCCGGCAGTGCTTCCGGCAACAACACATGCCAGACGATGTGCCAGCGCCGGCAGCCCATGGCTTGCGCTGCTTCGATCAAACCGTGGTCGACCTCGCGCAAGCTGACCTCGGCAATGCGCGCAAAGAACGGCGTAGCCGCGATGGTCAGTGGCACCACGGCAGCCCAGACGCCGTAAGTGGTGCCGACGATCAAGCGCGTGAACGGAATCAATGCCACCATCAAAATCAAGAAAGGAACCGAGCGGAACAGGTTCACGAACGCACCCAGTGCACGGTTCAGCGCCGGGGCTTCGTAGATGCCGCCCCTGGAGCTGGTGACCAATATCACGGCCAGCGGAATACCCGCCAACAGTGCGATCAGCGACGACACGCCGACCATCAAAAACGTGTCGATGAAACCCTGCAGCAAGCGATCAAACCACATAGCCCAGTACCTCCACCTGTTGCGCCCAATGGCCGGCGCGTTGACGCAATTGCTCGGCACCGAGAGATGAGCCTGTCACTGCCAACAGCAGTTGCCCAAGCGCATGACCCTGAATCCGTTCCACGCCACCCTGCAGCAATCGCACACGGCCTCCGAGGGCGCTGAACAGTGCCGCCAGGTCCGGTTCGTCGCGTTGGCTGCCGGTGAACTGCAAGCGCAGGACCACGGCGGCGTCCGAAGAGTTTGGCTGCGCCTGCAAACGGCTTTGCAGCTCTTCCGGCAATGCGTATTGCAACGGCGCCAGCAGCGTCTTGCTGACCTCATGCTGTGGATTGCCGAAGACTTCCCACACCGGCCCTTGTTCGACGATGCGCCCGTGTTCCAGCACCACGACCCGATCACAGATCTCACGGATCACCGCCATCTCGTGGGTGATCAGCACAATGGTCAGGCCCAGGCGTTGATTGATCTCGCGCAGCAGGCCGAGAATCGATTGCGTGGTCTCCGGATCCAGTGCCGAGGTGGCTTCGTCGCACAGCAGAATTTCCGGGTCATGCACCAGCGCCCGGGCAATGCCTACACGCTGTTTCTGCCCGCCGGACAACTGCGCCGGGTAAGCCTTGTATTTGGCCTGCAAGCCCACCAGTTCCAGCAGTTCACGGACTTTCTGTTCGCGTTTTTCCTTCGGCACACCAGCGACTTTCAATGGCAGTTCGACGTTTTGCCAAACGGTCTTGGCCGACATCAGATTGAAGTGCTGGAAGATCATGCCGATGCGCCGACGTAGCGTCACCAGGCGGTCTTCGTCGAACTCGCCGATGTCCACTTGATCGATCAGCACCCGGCCGCTGCTCGGCTGTTCCAGGCGATTGATGGTGCGGATCAATGACGACTTGCCGGCGCCGCTGCGACCGATGATGCCGAACACTTCGCCACGCTGGATTGCCAGGTCGATGCCGTGCAGGGCGGCCACCGGGCCTTGCTGGCCGTTGTAGGTTTTACCCAGGCCGATGAAGCGGACGTGGGCATGGTTGAGTTCGGGATGCAGCTCAGTGCGCTCGGCGCTTTGCGGCTCTGGAATCTCCAGTCGCCGTTGGATGGCGGCGGTCATGTTCAGCTTTCCCAACCGGCTTGATAGAGCTTGCCGTGAGCTTTATCCAGCGCGGCGCGCACAGCGGGTGAGTGTTGGTAGATGTCGACGAACTTGATCAGGCGCGGGTCGGTTTTGCTCTTGGGCTGGATCACGAACTGAATCACGTACTCCTTGTGATCAAGGCCGTCGAACAGCAGCGCGGAGCCCGCATCGAAGGTTTTCGACAAGCGAATGTAGGCCGGGTAGCCCTGTACCAGATCGGCATCGTCATAGGCGCGTACCAGTTGCACGGCTTCGACCTGGAGAATCTTGATGTGCTTCGGGTTGGCGATGATGTCTTCTTCGGTGGCCTTGTAGCCGACGCCGGGCTTGAGGGTGATCAGACCTGCCTTGGCCAGCAGCTGCAAGCCACGACCACTGTTGATCGGGTCATTGGCGATTGCCACGCTGGCGCCTTGGGGCAGTTCGTCGAAGCTTTTGTATTTCTTCGAGTAGAGGCCGACGTTGTTGATGATGCCCGGCGCGAACGGCACCAGGTCGAAACCCGAGGCGGCCTTGGCGTTTTCCAGGAACGGGATGTGCTGGAAGTAGTTCACGTCGATGTCGCCAGCGGCGAGGCTGACGTTCGGCGCGATCCAGTCGCTGAACTCCACCAGCTCGACTTTCAGGCCTTGTTTGCCGGCTTCTTCGACGGCGGCTTCAAGGGGAATGGCGAATGCAGCGGTGGTGCCGATTTTCAGCGGCGCGTCGGCGGCGAAGGTCACCGAGCTGAACAGGCCGAGGGCCAGGGCCAGTGCTTTGACTGGGTGGGAGAGGTAGTGCTTTTTCATGATGAGTTATCCAGTCAGTGCATTGATTTTTTAGTGTCTGGTCGGGCCTCATCGCGAGCAAGCTCGCTCCCACAGTGGATCTCGGGTGTTCACAAACCCCCTGTGGGAGCGAGCTTGCTCGCGATGCTTTTAGCGTCGGAAAGCCGAGCCGGTGTGCTGCTGAGGCAGATGCGCCTCCCGCTTAAACAGCTTTTCGCGCAAGGTGCCATTGTCATAAGCCGTCTTGTACGAGCCTCGCCGTTGCAACTCGGGAATCACCAGTTCGATGAAATCCTCATAGCTTTCCGGCGTGACGATGCGGGTCAGGTTGAAGCCATCCAGCCCGGTTTCGGCGATCCAGGATTCGAGCTCATCCGCCACTTGCTGCGGTGAGCCGACCACGGTGATGTAGCGACCGCCGAGGGCGTGTTGCTCCAGCAGTTTGCGTCGGGTCCAGTCGTTGTTTTGCAAGTGTTTGGTGGCGGACTGGATCGCGTTGCTTTTCACGTACTGGATCGGCTCGTCGATTTCATATTGGGAAAAATCGATCCCGGTGGACGCCGAAAAGTGCGCCACACCGGCCTCGGCACTGGCGTAGCTCAGGTATTCGGCGTGCTTGGCCCAGGCCAGCTCCTCGGTGGCACCGACGATCACGTTCAGGCCCATGAACACCTTGATGTCCTCGGGATTGCGCCCGGCGGAGGCGGCGCTGGCGCGCACCTTGTCCACCTGCTTCTTGGTCGATGCCTTGGTCTGTCCACTGATGAACACGCACTCGGCATGTCGCCCGGCGAACAGCAAACCACGATCCGAACTGCCGGCCTGGAACAGCACCGGTGTGCGCTGTGGCGAGGGTTCACAGAGGTGATAACCCTCGACCTGATAGAACTCGCCCTTGTGCTCGACCTTGTGCACTTTCTCCGGCTGCGCGTAGATCCGCTGCTGCGGATCGTTGAGCACCGCGCCGTTCTCCCAACTGCCTTCCAGGAGTTTGTAGAGCACCTCCAGGTACTCATCGGCCTGGTCATAACGGCGGTCATGCTCGACCTGTTCGCTCAGGCCCATGGCCTTGGCAGCGCTGTCGAGATAGCCGGTGACGATGTTCCAGCCAACCCGCCCACGGCTCAGGTGATCCAGCGTCGACAGGCGTCGAGCGAACAGGTACGGCGCTTCGTAGGTGAGGTTGGCGGTCAGGCCGAAACCGAGGTTTTTCGTCACCGCGGCCATGGCCGACACGAGCAACAGCGGGTCGTTGACCGGCAACTGGATCGACTCTTTCAACGGCACATCCACCGAATGCTGATAGACGTCGTAGACCCCGACGATGTCGGCGATGAACAGGCCGTCGAACAGCCCGCGCTCCAGCAGTTGCGCCAGTTCGGTCCAGTATTCGATCGTGTTGTAGCGGGTGGACGTGTCACGCGGATGCGTCCACAGGCCATGGTTGATGTGCCCGATGCAGTTCATGTTGAACGCGTTGAGCAGGATTTTCTTTTTCGCGGCGGTCATCAAATGGTCCCCCGCAGCGGCGGGTTTTCATCATTGAGGTAGTAATTGCCGACGGCGTGGTACTTCCAGCGCACCGGATCGTGCAGGGTATGCACCCGGGCGTTGCGCCAGTGGCGGTCGAGGCCGTGTTCGATCAGGGTCGCCTGGCTGCCGGCCAGTTCGAACAGTGTGCTGCCGGCGGCCAGGGAGATTTCGGTGCTGAGGGCACGGGCTTCGGCGACGGCAATCGACGCGGCCGCGACGGTCTCGGCATGCGTGTCGGCCTGGGCCTTGTCGAGGAATTCACCGGCACGTTCCAGCAGTGCCTCGGCAGCGTGCAGGCGAATGCTCAAGTGGCCGAAGCTCTTGAGGGTCAGCGGATCGTCCGTGGCTTTTTCGTGAGTGGCGTCGATCCACGGCCGGGTTTTGGTGCGCACGAAGTGCAGCGCATCTTCATAGGCGGCGCGGGCGATGCCGGTGTCGATGGCGGCGTGGAGAATCTGCGCCAGCGGGCCGACCGGGGTCGGACGCTCGAAGGCACTTTGAAACGGGATTACATCTTCGGCCGCGACGTAGACGTCTTCGAACACTACTGAGCCGCTGCCGGTGGTGCGCTGGCCGAAGCCGCTCCAATCGTCAATTACGGTGAGGCCCTTGCTGTTGTGCGGGACGAACGCCAGTTGTTGCACGCCGTTTTCATCCACCACCGAGGTGGGAATGCGCTGGGCGTAGATCGCGCCGGTGGCGTAGAACTTGCGACCATTGATGCGATAGCCGCTGGCGTCGCGAGTCAGGCTGGTGACGCGATCGTGTGCGGTTTTGGTGCCGAGTTCGGCCAACGCATTGCCGAAGCGCTGACCGGCCAATACTTCGGCGTACAGGCGTTGCTTCTGCTCGTGGCTGCCGTTCACCCGCAGTACTTCGAGGGCATAGAAATGATTCTGCGGGATCTGCCCCAGGGAACCGTCGGCCCGGGCAATCAAGGCGATGACCTTGGCCAGGGTGACGTTGGAAACACCGGCGCCACCGTATTCCTTCGGCACGCTGATGCCCCACAGGCCCGAGCGGGAAAACACTTCCAGTTCCGGGTGTGGCAAGCGGCGTTCGCGGTCGCGTGTGGCGCTGTCGCGTTTGAAGTCTTCGGCAAGGTCGCTGGCGACGATCAGGGCTTGCTCATCGCTGGTGATGACCGCGATGTGGTGAGAACTTGTCATGTGTTTCTCCAGAGCTCTGGTAAAAAGTGTTCTGGTCGTCAGATCCAGGAATGGCGATTAGGCAGCGTGCCGTTGAGGCGATAGGCACCGATGGCGTGGTACTTCCAGCGCACCGGATCGTGCAGCGTGTGCACCCGGGCGTTGCGCCAGTGGCGGTCGAGGTTGAATTCGGCGAGGGTCGCGCGGCTGCCGGCCAGTTCGAGCAGCTTTTCGCTGGCCAGCAACGAAATCTCGGTGGTCAGCACTTTGGCTTCGGCCACGGCAATCGAGGCGCGAGCGGCGGACTCGGCGGTGAATGGTGCGGCGCTGACGTCATCGAGCACTTGCCCGGCCTTGCGCAGCAGCGCTTCGGCGGCGTGCAATTCGATTTTCAACCTGCCGATATCGGCGATCACGTAAAGGTCATCGCTGGCCCGTTCGACCTTGGCGTCGATCCATGGCCGGGCGCGGGTTTTCACGAAGTCGATGGCGTCGTCGATGGCGCCTCGGGCGATACCGGCGTCGATGGCCGCTTGAATCAGTTGCGAGACGGCACCCTGGATGTTCGGCGTGTCGTTGATCCGCCAGTTATCCACCACCAGTTCGGGATCGACCTGCACGTTGTTAAGCAAAATCGTGCCGCTGGCGGTGGTGCGCTGACCAAAACCGGACCAGTCATCGACGATGCGCAATCCCGGTGTGCCGCGACGGATGAACGCCAGCACTTGCTTGCCGTCATCGTTCAACGCTTTGACCGCGACCCAATGGGCGAACAGTGCACCAGTGGAATAGAACTTCTGGCCATTGAGGATGCCGTCAGCGGTGATGCGCGCCTTCAGTTCCAGGGTGTTTCTGGTGCCGCGTTCAGGCCCGGCATTACCGATGCGCCAGCCCTCGAGGACGCTTTTGAACAGCTGTTTTTTCTGCACTTCGGTGGCGCTGCCGAGCACCAGATTAAGAATGCCGAACTGGTTTTGCGGGATTTGTCCGAGTGCCGGGTCGGCCGCGGAAATGATCGCGAAGACCTCGGCCAGGGTGACAAACGAAACCTGCGGGCCACCGTACTCGCGGGGGATGGAAATGCTGCCCAGGCCGCTGCGGGTGAACAATTCGATTTCCGACCATGGCAACTTGCGCTGCTGGTCGCGTCTGGCCGCTTGCAGGCGGGCGACTTGCGCCAGCTCGTGGGCGGCGCTCAGGGCTTGAGCATCGTTGCGCAAGACTTGCGCGGGCAACAACAATGGGGCGACGTCCACATCACTCTGGACGATTGCATCTGCCAGACTGGACATCAGTGCCACTCCTTGGCTGCACGCAATGCCCTGGCGGTCTGCACTGGGGTGATTGTGTTCCGGACCATACCTACCTCACATCTTATGGAAGCGCCGCTTGTGGCCGCGCATGAAAACAAGAATGTCCGGTGGTCCGGTTTATATACCCTAAACGTGTATAAATATTTTATGAACTAACTTTTAGGAATATGCATAGAAGGGCGTTCTCGGGGTAGAACGCAATCCCTGTGGCGAGGGGGCGGTCCGACAAGCCCCCACGCCACAAAAATATGGTGGGCACAGTCACTGCCGTCACTGTCTGCAGGGTTCAGCGGCCTTGAGGTGCTGTTTCTTCGGGACTTTCAGATAAGGATTGGCGCAACCGATCTTCAGCGTCCGTGCCGGTGCCCAGCGGGAGTTGTTGCCTACCCGGTCCAGGATGCAGTAAGTCACTTCCAGCCGCAGGTCTTCACCGGCTTCGAGGATGATGGCTGCAGGTATCCAGACCTGAATCGGCTGACCCACATCAGCGGACTTGAGCCGTGGCAGGTCCATGCGCACATCGCCCCAGCGCAGGGTGATCTCGTCGTCGACAGCCATGTTCAGGTACGGCTCGATGGTCAACGGCACACCGCGTTTGATCTGATTCGGGTTGACCCCTTGGCGGCGAATTGCCTCGGGAATGCTCACTGGTGCCAGGCACTGGTTTTCATCGCCGCACAGCGCGGAGGGTTGGCCGCCTGGGCAGTCGAGTTTGATCTGCACGTTTCGGCTGGCCGATACCGCCGGACCACGGCCAACTTGCATGACCCGGTAGTGAATGCGGGAGGTACCGTTGGTGACAAAACTTTCAGGCACCCGCAACTGCACCGGTTGGCCGACATCGCTGGCCGTCAGCACGCAGGAGGCCACGTAGCAGTTGTCCCAGAACAGTTCGATCAGGTCGCCTTCGTCCATGGCGGGGTAGGGCGCTACCTCGATCAGCAGGTGAGCCGCGCAAGTGACGTTGATGCCGGTCTTGTTGGATTGCGCCAGGGTCGGGGCTACAAGCCCGGATTTGTTCGAGGTGCTTTTCATAAAGTCTCCTTGAAGTCTTGCAACGATGTCCGTTTCTGGAAAATCAAAAACTAAATATCGAACAGCAAAACCGTTCATTACTTTGAATTGAAATAATGATTGAGCGTGACGAGTGTCGCTGATTGGAGACTAGATAAGAGTTCTTTATAACCAGTGTCAATGAGATTTGTTAGTTGTGGGTGGTGTTTGATGCTATTCAGAAAGTTCCTACGGTGACAAGTAAGTAAACCATGTCGCCGAGTCGACTTTATCCGCTTAAAGCCGCGCTATGGGGTCGTGTCGTGGCAAATGGTCGGTCATTCCATGCGACAGGCGACCGAACGAAATAACGCGATTTAATTATTGCGAAGCTTATATATGTACCGCACGCGCTTACAAAGCAGGCGTGTCGAATATATAAGTTTAGTTTGATATTGCTGAGGTGTTTTTTTCAGAGGGTGTCACTTCCATCCATGGAAGTTTACCGTTGCTGCGCAGGTTTGTTAGTTGTGAGCGTTATTCAAAAACTTGCTCAGGAACTGCTTGGTTCGCTCTTCTTTCGGGTTGGCAAACAACGCCTTGGCTTCGCCTTGCTCGACGATCACGCCCTTGTCGAAAAACACCACACGGTTGGCCACGTCCCGGGCAAAGCCCATTTCGTGTGTAACGATCACCATGGTGCGCTTCTCTTCGGCCAGGCCGCGGATGGTCGCCAGCACCTCGCCCACCAGTTCCGGGTCGAGAGCCGAGGTCGGCTCATCGAACAGGATCACTTCCGGTTCCATCGCCAGTGCCCGGGCGATCGCCACGCGCTGTTGCTGGCCACCGGAGAGACGACGCGGGTAAGCGTCTTCCTTGCCCGCCAGACCGACCTTTGCCAACAGTTTTTTACCCAGGGCAACGGCGTCGGCGTGCGGGGTCTTCTTGACCACGATCGGGCCTTCGATGACGTTTTCCAGCGCCGTGCGATGGGGGAACAGGTTGAAGTTCTGGAACACGAAACCTACGTGCTGGCGCAAACGCCGCACMAGGCTCTGCTGCTGGTTCAGGGGACGGCTGGTATCGACTTCGATATCGCCGACCTTGATCCGGCCGCTGGTGGGTTCTTCCAGAAAATTCAGGCAGCGCAGGAAGGTGGTCTTGCCCGAACCACTCGGGCCGATGATTGCCACCACCTCGCCTTCCCTGACCTCAAGATCGATGCCGTTGAGCACGACTTGACCCTTGAACTGCTTTGTCAGTTTTTCCACGACAATCATTGGGTCAGGACTCCTGGTCGTGCCGATTGACCCGCGCTTCCAACTGGTTCTGCAGGTGCGAAAGCACCGTGGCCAGGACCCAGTAGATCAGTGCGGCGGCAAGATACATGGTGAAGATTTCGAAGGTGCGAGCGGTGATCAGCTGCGCCTGACGGAACAGTTCCGGCACCTGGATGGTGGCGGCCAGCGCGGTGTCCTTGACCAGCGAAATGAAGCTGTTGCCCAGCGGCGGCAATGCGGTGCGCATCGCCTGCGGCAGGATGGCCCGGCGCAGGGTCTGCGCGCGGGTCATGCCGATACTGGCAGCCGCCTCCCACTGGCCGCGCTCGATGGAGCTGATCGCGGCACGCAGGATTTCACAGGCGTAGGCGGCCATGTTCAGCGAGAAGCCGATCAGGGCCGCCGGCAGCGGATCGAGTTCCAGACCCAATTGCGGCAAGCCGTAATAGATTACAAACAGTTGCACCAGCAACGGCGTGCCGCGAAAGAACGACACGTACATGCGGGCGATCCAGCTGACCAGTTTGAAGCGCGACAGGCGCATCAGCGCCAGGCCGAACCCCATCACCAGACCGAAGAACATCCCGCCCAGGCTGAGGATCACCGTGTAGTACGCGCCCTTGAGCAGAAAGGGCACGGAGTCCAGTGCGAGTTGGAAAGCTTCTCCCATTATTGAGTGACATCAGCGCTGAAGTATTTTTCCGACAGCTTTTTCAGCGTACCGTCGGCACGCAGCTTATCGATGGCCTTGTTCACCGCGGCCAGCAGTTCAGGCTCGCCTTTGCGCAGGGCAATGCCGGCCTCCTGTCGGGAGAACGCATCACCGGCGGCGGTGGTGTCCTTGGCCTTCTTGGCATATTCCAGCGCGGCCAGGCGGTCGATCAGAATGGCGTCGATACGGCCGACACGCAGGTCCTGGAACTTGGTCGGATCATCTTCGTAGGTGCGGATGTCAGCCTTAGGAACATTGGTTTTGACCCACTCTTCGTAGTTGGTGCCCAGGCCTACGCCGACTTTCTTGCCAGACAGGTCGGCGGCGGACTTGATGTTCAGCTCGGCGGCCTTCTTCGTCAGCACCAGTGCCTGAATCCCGGAAACGGTGTAGGGCTCGGAGAAGTCATACTTCTTCTTGCGCTCTTCGGTGATGGTCACCTGATTGATCACTGCGTCCAGACGCTTGGATTCCAGGGCGGCGAGGATGCCTTCCCATTTGGTCGGCTGCAGCTTGACCTTCACGCCCAGCTCTTTGGCCAGGGCTTCGGAGAACTCGACTTCGAAGCCGGCCAGTTTGCCGTCGGCGTCGACGAAACTGAACGGTGGGTAGGTGCCTTCCAGGCCGACGTTGATCACGCCTTTGTCCTTGATTTGTTGCAGTTGCTCACCGGCAACCGCCTGGCCAATCAGGCCGGCGCTCAGTGCCAGGCCCAGCGAGCCCACCAGCAGATTGCGACGTAGTGCGGAAAAATTCATGACAAGCCCCTGTGTTTTCTTATGGAAGACGCTTAAGGAAAGTTGGCAAATTCGGGATTTTGACGACTGCGATATCCTGCCCTAAAGCAGCGTATGCGTCTCGTTACAAATTCGCCTGCGGCGTGACTATAAGATGACGCCGTTAGATAGGAAAATAATAAATATTCTATTTGTTATTCTTTATTTGAATATTAATTCAAATACGTTCCCACGCGAGCGCGGGAACGGTCAGTCAGAGAAAGTCTTTGTAGGCAAACAACGCCGGTGCCCCACCGGTGTGCAGGAAGATAATCGGGCCTTCGTCGAAACGCTGACGCCCGATCCCGTCCAGCAAGCCCGCCATGGCCTTGCCAGTGTAGACCGGGTCCAGCAGCAAGCCTTCCTGACCCGCCAGCAGCTTCACCGCCGCCAGTGTCCCGGCGTTCGGTTCGCCATAACGGGGGGCGAAATACTCATCCCACAACTCGACTTTGAAAGCGTCCGGCAGGTTCACACCCAGCAGCTCGGCGGTGCGTTCGGCCAAGCCTTGAACCTTTGGCCGCTGATCTTCATCGCTGCGCGAGACCGTCACGCCGATCACTGGCAGATCCGGCAGTGCTTCACTCAAGGCCAGCGCCAGTCCGCTGTGAGTGCCGGCGCTGCCCGAGGCCAGGACCACGGCGGCGAACTTCAGGCCCGTGTCCTTGATCTGTTCGGCCAGTTCCAGCCCGGCGCGCACGTAGCCCAGAGCACCCAGGGCATTTGAACCACCGATCGGTACCAGATAGGGCTTCTTGCCGTTGCTGCGCAGTCGGCCAGCCAGGGCTTGCAGTTGTTCGTCGGCGTTGTCGAGGTTTTCCACCAGTTCGACCTTGGTATCGAACAGGTCGAGCAGCAGCCGATTGCCGTTGCCGGTGTAATTGCTGTCGTCAGTGCCGAGAGGGTTTTCCAGAAGGGCTACGCAGCCCAGACCCAACTTGGCGGCAATGGCGGCCGTCTGGCGTACATGGTTCGATTGCAACGCGCCGGCGGTGATCAAGGTGTCGGCACCCTGGGCCAAGGCATCGGCGGCCAGATACTCGAGTTTGCGCAGCTTGTTGCCGCCCATCGCCAGCGGCGTCAGGTCATCGCGCTTGACGTACACCTCGCGGCCCAACCATGTCGACAGGCGTTCGAGTTTTTCCAGGGCGGTGGGTTGACCGAGCAGGTCGAGGCGGTTAAAGCGGGCGAGCTGTTGTTTGATCATGAGTCCGTACTGGCCGTGGAGGATTTCAGGACTATAGGCACGCCCAAAAGCCTGGGCAACCTTCAATCGCTTATAGCCAATCGATCTGAGCACAGCACTATTGGTTCTTAATTTGCCTCGCGACCCTTGCCGTAAAGTAATCGCCGTCAGTGCGGCCAGACAGTCCGGCCGCCCGTGAGGAGTTTTTACCGTGAGTGAGCGTTCCAGCCATTGGCAATTGCAGACCATCGTCAGCCAGCTGCGCACGGCACGTGAACAGTGGCGTGCTCAAAACGGCCGGGCCAGCGGCGAGCAGGGCGGTCGCGAATTGCCGTCCCGCGCAGCCATGGCGGACATTCTCGAAGCCCTGTGCGGCGCGTTGTTCCCGATGCGCCTGGGGCCGGTGGACTTGCGTGAGGAGAGTGAAGACTTCTACGTCGGTCATACGCTGGATGTGGCGCTGAATGCGCTGTTGGCCCAGGCGCGACTCGAATTGCGCTACGCCGCGCGCCACAGTGCCCAGGCCGATACCGAAGTCGAAGCCAGAACCATCCAGATCATTCAAGACTTCGCCCTCGCCTTGCCTGGGTTGCGCAGCCTGTTGGACACAGACGTACTGGCGGCCTATCACGGTGACCCGGCGGCGCGCAGTGTCGATGAAGTGCTGTTGTGCTACCCGGGGATTCTGGCGGTGATTCACCATCGGCTGGCCCACCATTTGTACCGCGCCGGTTTACCGCTGCTGGCACGGATCAGTGCGGAAATCGCCCACTCGGCAACCGGCATCGACATTCACCCCGGCGCGCAGATCGGCCGCAGTTTCTTTATCGACCACGGTACCGGCGTGGTGATCGGCGAAACCGCGATCATCGGCGAGCGCGTGCGGATTTATCAGGCGGTGACTTTGGGCGCCAAGCGCTTCCCGGCGGACGAAGACGGTCAGTTGCAGAAGGGCCAGCCACGGCATCCGATTGTCGAGGATGACGTGGTGATTTATGCCGGGGCGACGATTCTTGGCCGGATCACCATCGGTCAGGGTTCGACCATCGGTGGCAATGTCTGGCTGACCCGTAGCGTGCCGGCGGGGAGCAACCTGACCCAGGCGAATCTGCAGCATGATGATGGGGCGCAGAAGTAGTCTCCTGAATCTTCGCTGACTGTTCTGGCCTCTTCGCGGGCAAGCCCGCTCCCACAGGGTTTCCTGGTGTTCACAGCTTTTGTGTTCAACCCGGACCCCCTGTGGGAGCGRGCTTGCYCGCGATTGGATTTCAAACCGAATCGAGCCAGTGGCCCTGATCTAATCCTGCGTCGAACCCTCCCTTGAGCTAGCGTACAACCAGTACCGCCGAGCCCTGCGATTAGTCCTTAGCCCCCTATCCATGTTTAACTTGAACGTTCATTCAAGTTAAACCGGCGGTTCGCTGCCCGCTCACAACCGGAGGCTTGCCTTTGCTGAGTCCGATTTCTACAGCCACGTTTTACCCCTCCGAGGTGCACCGAACATGAGTGCATCGTCCATCCCTCCAAACGGTCTGATCCGCATGAATCCGCCGGTGTTCTGGTTCTCGGCGAGTTTCATCCTGTTGTTTGGTGTCGTTGTCATCGCCATGCCGGAGCAGGCCGGTGCCTGGTTGCTGGCGGCGCAAAACTGGGCGGCCGACACGGTCGGCTGGTATTACCTGCTGGCGATGACCCTCTATCTGGTCTTCGTGGTGGTCACCGCCTTGTCCGGCTATGGCAAGATCAAGCTCGGTGCCGACCACGACGAACCCGAATTCAGTTACCTGTCCTGGGCCGGCATGCTGTTCGCCGCGGGGATCAGCATCACTCTGTTTTTCTTCTGTGTGTCCGAGCCGCTGACCCATATGCTGCAACCGCCCCAAGGTGAGGCTGGTACGGCAGATGCGGCGCGCCAGGCGATGCAGATTCTGTTTCTGCACTGGGGCCTTCACGGCTGGGGTGTGTTCGCCTTTGTCGGCATGGCGCTGGCCTACTTCGCCTACCGGCATAACCTGCCACTGGCCCTGCGTTCGGCGCTGTATCCGCTGATCGGCAAGCGCATCAACGGCCCGATCGGTTACGCGGTGGACGGCTTCGGCATCATCGCCACGGTGTTCGGCCTCGGCGCCGACATGGGCTTCGGCGTGTTGCACCTCAACTCGGGTCTCGACTACCTGTTTGGCATCGCCCATACCCAATGGATTCAGGTCGGCCTGATCACCTTGATGATGGGCGCGGCGATCATCGTTGCCGTATCCGGCGTCGACAAGGGTGTGCGGGTCATGTCCGATATCAACATGCTGCTGGCCTGTGCGCTGTTGCTGTTCGTGTTGTTCGCCGGCCCCACGCAGCACTTGCTCAACACGCTGATCCAGAACGTCGGCGACTATCTCGGCGCCTTGCCAATGAAGAGTTTTGATCTGTACGCCTACGGCAAACCCAGCGACTGGCTCGGCGGCTGGACGGTGTTCTACTGGGCCTGGTGGATTGCATGGTCGCCGTTCGTGGGCCTGTTCATCGCACGGATTTCCCGTGGCCGGACGATTCGCGAATTCGTTTTCGGCGTGCTGCTGATCCCGCTCGGCTTCACCCTGGCGTGGATGTCGATTTTCGGTAACAGCGCCATCGATCAAGTGCTCAACCACGGCATGAGCGCGCTCGGCATGTCGGCCATCGACAATCCGTCGATGGCGCTCTACCTGCTGCTGGAAACCTACCCGTGGAGCAAAACCGTCATCGCGGTCACGGTGTTCATCAGCTTCGTGTTCTTTGTCACCTCCGCCGACTCCGGCACCGTGGTGCTGTCGACGCTGTCCGCCAAGGGCGGCAATCCCGATGAAGACGGGCCGAAATGGCTGCGGGTGTTCTGGGGCGCGATGACTGCGCTGGTGACCAGTGCATTGCTGTTCTCCGGCAGCATCGATGCGTTGAAGTCGGCGGTGGTCCTGACCTCGCTGCCGTTCTCATTGATTCTGCTGTTGATGATGTGGGGGCTGCACAAGGCGTTTTATCTGGAGTCGCAGAAGCAGATTGCGCAGATGCATTCACTGGCACCGGTGTCCGGATCACGGCGGGGCGGGTGGCGTCAGCGTTTGAGCCAGGCCGTGCATTTCCCGTCGCGGGATGAGGTTTATCGCTTCCTCGATACGACGGTGCGCCCGGCGATTGAAGAGGTCTCGGCGGTATTCATCGAGAAGGGCCTCAAGGTCATCACGCATCCAGAACCGGTCAACGACAGCGTCAGCCTGGAAATCGGTCACGGTGACGAACATCCATTTATCTACCAGGTGCAAATGCGCGGCTACTTTACGCCGTCGTTTGCCCGGGGTGGCATGGGTTCCAAGGAGCTCAACAACCGTCGTTACTACCGCGCCGAAGTGCATTTGAGCGAGGGCAGCCAAAACTACGATCTGGTGGGCTACACCAAGGAGCAGATCATCAACGACATCCTCGACCAGTACGAACGGCACATGCAGTTCCTGCATCTGGTGCGTTGATCGCGGGCAGGGCGCCGGGGCTTTTCAGCTCTCGGCGCTCAGCACCATGAACAACACCAGCGCCGCCACCGGAATGCTGAACACCATCGTGCCGATCCCCAGTTCCGTACTCAATGCCTGGCCGGCGGTCACCACGCCGATGGCGCCGTTGATCACTGTCAACGCCAGCCACAGGATCACGAAACTGTAGGTGAGTGTCTGACGGCTGAAGCCGAGTTTCTCGCCGATGAACAGCATCATCGCGAGCAGGACCAGGCCGAAGGTGATGATGATGATCGTGGTGTGCATGGTTTCTTCCATCCTTGCGATAGCTATCGCGTCTTCGTTGCTTTGGCGACTTTGTTCCTGTCGGCCCAGATCGCGCAAGCCTGTCGCTGTTTTGTTCATGTCTCCGGGCAGATTGAATTTCTGTGAAACGTTTCAGCATTTAGTCGAGTCCCAGGTTTTTTGGCGTCCGTGCGGGCGTATGCTGGGCGACTGGCGAAGCAGTCGAGACCAGATTCAAGACCGACAAGAGAGGATTCGATGACTTACACCGCTGCCGAAAACCGCTACGACTCCATCCCTTACCGCCGCGTGGGCCGCAGCGGCCTGGTGCTGCCGGCGCTGTCGTTGGGCCTGTGGCACAACTTCGGCGACAGCACGCCGATCGATACCCAGCGCGCCTTGTTGCGCACGGCATTCGACCTGGGCATCAACCACTTCGACCTGGCCAACAACTACGGCCCTCCGTACGGCAGCGCCGAGATCAACTTCGGCCGTTTGCTGCGCGAAGACTTCAAGCAGTACCGCGACGAACTGATCATTTCCAGCAAGGCTGGTTGGGATATGTGGCCCGGCCCTTACGGTCAGGGCGGCGGTTCACGCAAGTACGTGCTGGCCAGCCTCGACCAGAGTCTGCAACGCTTGGGCGTGGATTACGTCGACATCTTCTACTCCCACCGTTTTGATCCGGATACRCCGCTGGAAGAAACCGCCAGTGCACTCGCCGCAGCGGTGCAACAGGGCAAGGCTTTGTATATCGGCATCTCGTCCTATTCCGGGGTGAAAACCCGTGAAATGGCCCAGTTGCTCAAGGAATGGAAAGTCCCGTTGCTGATCCATCAACCGGCGTACAACCTGCTCAACCGCTGGGTGGAAAAAGACCTGCTGGACACCACTGACGAACTTGGCACTGGCGTGATTGCCTTCACCCCGCTGGCTCAGGGCTTGTTGACCGACAAATACCTCAACGGTGTGCCGGCGGATGCACGGGTCAATCGTCCGGGCGGTGGTTCGTTGCAGGCGTCGCATTTGTCCGAGGCCAACATCGCCCAGGTGCGGGCACTCAATGAAATCGCCAAGCGTCGTGGCCAGAGTCTGGCGCAACTGGCGCTGGCCTGGACCCTGCGCGATCCACGGGTCACGTCGGCATTGATTGGTGCGAGCCGGCCGGAGCAGATCATCGAGAACGTCGGGGCGTTGAAGAATTTGAGCTTCAGTGCAGAGGAACTGGCGGAGATTGACCGATTTGCCCAGGAGGGTGGGATCAATCTTTGGGAGAAGCCTTCTACTGCTGAGTAAGTAGTGGGTGCCGGACTATTCGGCGCCTTTCAGATCGCCATCGTCGGAACGCCGCCCGGAGCAAGCTCGCTCCCACAGTGTCCTTGTCGTACACAAATCCTGTGAATACCGCCGAACCTGTGGGAGCGAGCTTGCTCGCGATGAGGCCAGTCCTGACAGCAAAGATTTCAGGGGTCAGCGAAAGAAAGGCACATCCCCCAACACAGTCGCCCGCTGCATCACCCGCCGCTCCGGGCGGTAATCATCCGCCGCGTAATGCTGAGTCACGCGGTTGTCCCAGAACGCAATGTCGTCCTGCTGCCAGCGCCAGCGAATGGTGAACTCCGGCCGCGTTGAATGGGCAAACAGGAACTTCAGAATCGCCCCGCTTTCGGTTTCCGACAGTTCGTTGATCTTCGAGGTGAAGCCTTCGTTGACGAACAGCGAGCGGCGCCCGCTGACCGGGTGCGTGCGGATCACCGGGTGCGACAGCGGCGGATTCTTGCGTCGTGCCTCTTCCCACTGGACCAGCGCCTCGGGCGTGTTGCCATAGCGCTCCAGCGGGAATGAACGGGTGAAATCGTGGGTGGCGGTCAGCCCTTCGAGCAAGGTTTTCATCGGCGCCGACAGGGCTTCATACGCCGCAATCCCGCTGGCCCACAACGTGTCGCCGCCAAACGCCGGCAGCAACTTGGCGCTGAGCACGGCGCCCATGGCCGGGGTCGGCAAAAAGGTCACGTCGGTGTGCCAGATCGCATTATCGCGCACGTCGGTGACGGCGGTGTCGAGGATCAGTACTTGCGGTTGTTCCGGCACGTTGGGGTAGATCGGGTGAATGTGCAGGTCGCCGAAACTCGCGGCGAACCGCGCCTGTTGCTGTGGTGTGATTGGCTGGTCGCGGAAGAACAGGACTTGATGCTTGAGCAGGGCCTGCTCGATGGCATCGCGCTGCTCCAGGTTCAGCGGCTGGCTGATGTCGATGCCACTGATTTGCGCGCCGAGGGCGGAGCTTAGAGGAACGATGGTCAGTTGGCTCATGGTGGTTCTCTTCAATCCGGTGTGCCGAGCTTTTTGTGGGAGCGAGCTTGCTCGCGATAGCGGATTGTCAGGCGACACAGGTGTTGAATGTGCAACCGTCATCGCGAGCAAGCTCGCTCCCACATGAATACTGTCAGTGATTTTGGCCGTGCCACGGCACCAGTTTGCGTTGCAGGGCACGCAGGCCCAACTCCATGGCAAAGGCAATCAGCGCGATCACCAGAATCCCCAGCAGCACCACATCGGTGACCAAAAACTGCGCAGCCGATTGCACCATGAAGCCCAGACCGCTGGTGGCGGCGATCAATTCGGCGGCGACCAGCGTCGACCAACCCACGCCGAGGCCAATGCGCACACCGGTCAAGATATCCGGCAAGGCACTGGGCAAAATGACGTGGCGAATCAACTGCGCGCGGGTCGCACCCAGCGACTGCGCGGCACGCAATTTGGCCGGGTCGACCGTGCGCACACCGGTGGCGGTGGCGATGGCAATCGGGGCGAAGATCGCCAGGTAGATCAGCAGCACTTTCGACAATTCACCGATGCCGCACCAGATCACGATCAGTGGCAGATAAGCCAGCGGCGGAATCGGCCGGTAGAACTCGATCAGCGGGTCGAGCACGCCACGGGCGATACGGTTGGCGCCGATGGCGATTCCCACTGGCACGGCGGTGAGAATCGCAAAACCGAGGCCCAGGCCGATGCGGCCCAGACTCGCGCCCAGGTGCTGCCACAGGGTTGAATCCATGTAACCCGAAGTCGCCAGCAGCCAACCTTTTTGCAGTACGGCGGAAGGTGGCGGCAGGAATAGCGGTTCGATCAAACCGGTCGCGGTTACGGCCCACCAAATAACAAGGAGAGCGACCAGTGTCAGCACACTGATCCAGCGAGTGCTCAAACGGCGACTTGCCGGAATCACGGTGGTGCCTGGCGTTATCGCCGCGACGGGAATTTCGTAGCTGCTCATGCGCGCTCCTGCCGCTGGGCGGCGCTGCGTTGGGAGAACACTTTGGCGAGTACGTGTTCGCGGGTTTCGATAAAACGCGGGTCGGACTTGATCGAGCGAGCCGACTCGCCGGCGGCATAACGCTGACCGAAATCGAGGCTCAGGCGCTCGACGATTTGCCCAGGGTTGGGCGCCAACAGAATCAGGTCGGTGGCGAGGAACACGGCTTCTTCGATGTCGTGGGTAATCAGGAACACCGGTTTGGCGGTGCGTTGCCAGACTTGCAGCAACAGTTCCTGCATCTGCTCGCGGGTGAAGGCGTCGAGGGCGCCGAAAGGTTCGTCCATCAGTAACACACGCGGGTCGGCGGCGAGGGCGCGGGCCAGGCCGACACGCTGCTTCTGGCCGCCGGAAAGCTGCCAGATGCGGCGCAATTCAAAACCGGAAAGGTCGACCAGGGCGAGCATTTCCCTGGCACGAGCTTCGCGTTTGTCCCGGGCGATGCCGGCCAGTTCAAGACCGAACCCGACATTGGCCAGTACGTCTTGCCACGGCAGCAACGCGTCGTCCTGGAACACCACGCCACGCTCGGCACTCGGGCCTTGGACTGGCACGCCGTCGAGGGTGATGCGCCCGGCGCTGGGCTCGACGAAACCGGCAATCAGGTTCAACAGCGAAGTCTTGCCACTGCCGGACGGGCCAAGGGCGACCAGCAATTGCCGGGGGCCCAGGCTCAGGGAGATATCCGCCAACACCGGTTCCGGGTTGCCGGGGTACTGTGCGCTGATGCGCTCCAGCTGTAGCAAGGCCATCGCGTTGACTCCCGATCAGTTGGTGATGAACTTGGCGCTGACGTAGGGCGCGTAGTCCGGCAGCACGGCCTCGACCTTGCCTTGCTCCTTGAGGAACGCCGCGGTGTCGGTGATGGCTTTGGTAGTCGGTGCGCCGAGGGTGAGCACCTGGTCAGCTGCCAGCGGGTAGACGTTGCCTTGCAGCAGCAATGGAATGTCGCTGGCCTTGGCGCCGGAGAGCTTCACCAGTTTGTCGACGTTGCCTTGGTTGGCGAGCCAGGCTTGCGGGTCTTTGCGGTAATCGGCGTAGGCGTCCAGAGTCACTTTGGCGAACGTAGTGACGATTTCCGGATGCTTCTCGGCGAAATCCTTGCGCACGATCCAGGCATCGAAGGTCGGTGCGCCGAACTTGGCCAGCTCGCCGGAGGTGATCAGTACCTTGCCGTTTTCCTTGGCGACACCGAGGGCCGGGTCCCACACGTAAGTGGCATCGATGTCACCGCGTTTCCAGGCGGCAATGATCGCGGGTGGAGCCAGGTTGAGAACGGTGACTTTCGATGGGTCGATGTTCCAGTGCTTGAGCGCAGCGAGCAGGCTGTAGTGACCGGTGGACACAAATGGCACGGCGATTTTCTTGCCGATCAGGTCTTGCGGGGTCTTGATCCCGGAACCGTCGCGGGCGACCAGGGCTTCGGCGGCGCCGATCTGGGTGGCGATGAGGAAGGTTTCTACCGGGACTTTGCGAGTGATGGCGGCGGTCAGAGGGCTGGAGCCGAGGTAGCCGATCTGCACGTCGCCGGAGGCGATGGCAGCGATGATATCGGCACCGTTGTCGAATTTGCGCCAGCTGATATCGGCCTGGGTGGCCTTTTCGTAGGCGCCGTCGGCCTGGGCGACTTTCGCCGGGTCAACGGTGGTCTGGTAGGCGACGGTGAAGTCGGCCGCCTGGGCAAAAAAACTTGCGGTAGCCAAGGAAGCGGCCGCCAGCAAGCGTAGAGGGAAAGTCAGTTTCATCAGAAAGCTCCTTGTCAGGCGACCGAGTGTCGGCGTGAGAAAGAGACTAAATGATCTAAGAATTCTAAAATAAATAACTTTTTAGAATTAGCTTATGAGGGGAAAATTCTCAGAGAGACCGCTGCGCGGTCTATCGCGAGCAAGCTCGCTCCCACAGGATTTGCGCAGTTCCTGTGGGAGCGAGCTTGCTCCGGGCGGCGTTCCGACGATAAGGTCCGCAGGACCTTCGACGCTCAGTTGCTGATCGCCAGAATGCTCGCCTGGTACGCTCCGACGAACACATCGAAATCACCGACTTCGTTCTGTTCCAGCTCAGCCTGTTGAGCCAGCGACGAACGCGCCCGCTCTTCAAACTTCGCCTGTTCCTCAGCCGCCAACGGCTCGCTGCGGAAGAACTCGGCATGGGCCTGGCTCTGGCGCAGGGAGAACTGGGCGAAGCTCTCCTTGTGCTCGGCCATGGCCACCAATACCTGGGCCGACGGCGTCAGGGACGGGTCCTGGACCTTGGCCATCTGGGCGTCCAGCGCCTTGCTGTGGGCATCGCCGCCATGGCTCTGGTCGAGCATCGCCGCCAGAGGAGCAATTTTCTCCAGCAACTCGCCGGCCCATTCCTTGAGGTCAACCGGTTGGCCATCCCGTTGCAGTTGCAGGCCCGGACGACGACCTTCCTTGACCACGCTGAGGAAGTTCGAGGTCGCGTTGCCGCAGCTGGTATTGGTCAGCAGCGGGCTGTCGTTCAATGCGCAGTACAGCAGGAACGCATCGAGGAAACGCGACTCGGTGAGGTCGATGCCCATCGGCAGGAACGGGTTGATGTCCAGGCAGCGCACTTCAACGTACTGGATACCCCGGGCCATCAGTGCCTGGATAGGGCGTTCACCGGTATAGGTCACGCGTTTCGGGCGGATGTTGGAGTAGTACTCGTTTTCGATCTGCAGGATGTTGGTGTTGAGCTGTACCCACTCGCCATCCTGGTGGGTGCCGACTTCGACGTACGGTGCATACGGCGTGGCCACCGCTTTGCGCAGGCTGTCGGTGTAGCTGTTCAGATCGTTGTAGCACGGCGTCAGGCCGGCCTGGGCGTTGCTCTGGTAACCCAGGTCGCTCATGCGCAGGCTGGTGGCGTACGGCAGGTACAAGGTCTGCGGGTCCAGTTGTTCCAACTGGTGCGAACGACCGCGCAGGAAACCGGCGTCCAGTGCTGGCGACGCGCCGAACAGGTACATCAGCAGCCAACTGTAGCGGCGGAAGTTGCGGATCAGCGCGATGTAGGACGACGACTGGAAATCGCGGTCGGTGCCGACAAAACCTTCGGCCTGCTTGAGCAGCGGCCAGAGCTTTTCCGGCAGGGAAAAGTTGTAGTGGATGCCGGCAATGCACTGCATGGTCTTGCCGTAACGCAGGGCCAGGCCCTTGCGGTACACGTACTTGAGCTGCCCGATGTTGGACGTGCCGTAGTAGGCGATCGGGATGTCTTCCTCGGCCGGCAACGGGCAAGGCATCGACGGACTCCACAGGTACTCGTTGCCGAGCTTGCTGTAGGCAAAACGGTGAATGCTGTCCAGGCTCGCCAGCGTATCGGCAGGATCGGGCAGGGCCGGGGTGATGAACTCCAGCAGCGACTCGGAATAGTCGGTGGTGATCTGTTCATTGGTCAGCGCGGAACCCAGGCTTTCCGGGTGCGGCGTTTGCGCCAGGCGACCTTCATCGGTCACGCGCAGGCATTCACGTTCGATGCCGTGAAGGCACTGTTCGAGCAGAGAGAGGTTAGCGCGCTCGCCGAGCAGAGCCAGGCGGCGGTTGAGAAGTTCGCTCAAGTTGGATTCCTTCACGCGTCAGTCGCCCCAATATGGGGGTGGGCAAGACGGTCTACAAGGGTGAAGTTAAAACTGGCGTTTTCGCCTGGTTTTTCGAGCCGCACAGGCCATGTGCCGGTCAGTCAGTAACTGCACAATCCCTGTGGGAGCGAGCTTGCTCGCGATGAGGGTTTATCAGTCAACATTATTGTCGTCTGACACACCGCCATCGCGAGCAAGCTCGCTCCCACAAGTTTCATTGCGCCGAAATTAACTCAAATCGATGACCGGTAGCTACAGGACAGCGAACGTGCCTTGTGCTTTTGCGACCAGTTTGTCGCACTGCATCACATCGGCCTCGACCACCAATGTGCGGCGACCCGGGTGGATCACCCGCGCCGTGCACATCACCTCGCCGTCTGAGACGGCACGGATGTAGTTGATCTTGCACTCGATGGTCGCGCTCTGCTGGTCAAAGCCGTGGGTGCTGGAACAGGCCAGCCCCATGGCAATGTCCACCAGGCTGAACAAGGCCCCGCCGTGCAGCTTGCCGCCGCGATTGCGCAGCTCGGGTTCCAGCGCCAGGGCGACTTGCGCTACCCCGGTTTCCAGACTGTGCAAGCGGCAGCCCAGCAGCTTGAAAAACGCGCTTTCGGTCAGCCCGGCGGGAATGTCCATCAGCGTTTCTTCAACTGCTTGGCATTGGCGAACAGCGAAGCCATGGCATTGTTGCCCGGTGCTGCCGCCGTGGTTTCCTTGCGCGGTGCGGTGTTCTGGGACTGGCGTGGCGCCGAACCCGGACGTGCGCCGCGAGCGCCGTCGATTTTCTCGCCCGGGGTGTCGCTCATGCGCATCGACAGGCCTACGCGTTTGCGCGGGATGTCCACTTCCATGACCTTCACTTTCACCACGTCACCGGCCTTCACCGCTTCCCGTGGATCCTTGATGAACTTCTCCGAAAGCGCGGAGATATGCACCAAACCGTCCTGATGCACGCCGATATCGACGAAGGCACCGAAGTTGGTCACGTTGGTCACCACGCCTTCGAGGATCATGCCCGGTTGTAGGTCCTTGAGGTCTTCGACGCCTTCCTGGAACTCGGCAGTCTTGAACTCGGGACGCGGGTCGCGCCCTGGTTTTTCAAGCTCCTGGAGGATGTCGGTCACGGTCGGCAGACCGAAGGTTTCATCGGTGTACTTCTTCGGATCGAGACGCTTGAGGAACGTGGCATCGCCAATCAGCGAGCGGATGTCACGGTCGGTTTCGGCGGCGATGCGCTGAACCAGCGGATAGGCTTCCGGGTGAACCGCCGACGAGTCCAGTGGGTTTTCACCGTTCATGACGCGCAGGAATCCGGCGGCCTGTTCGAAGGTTTTTTCACCCAGGCGAGCGACTTTCTTCAGCGCGGCGCGGGTCTTGAACGCGCCGTGCTCGTCGCGGTGGCTGACGATGTTCTGTGCCAGGGTCGCGTTGAGGCCGGAGATCCGTGCCAGCAGCGCCACGGAAGCGGTGTTCACGTCCACGCCAACGGCGTTAACGCAGTCCTCGACCACCGCATCCAGGCCACGGGCCAGTTTCAGCTGCGACACGTCGTGCTGGTATTGGCCGACGCCGATGGATTTCGGATCGATCTTCACAAGCTCCGCCAGCGGATCTTGCAGGCGACGGGCAATCGACACCGCGCCACGGATCGACACGTCCAGATCCGGGAATTCCTTGGAAGCCAGTTCCGATGCCGAGTAAACCGATGCGCCGGCCTCGGAAACCATGACCTTGGTCATCTTCATGGCCGGGTATTTTTTGATCAGCTCGGCGGCCAGCTTGTCGGTCTCGCGGCTGGCGGTGCCGTTGCCGATGGCGATCAAGTCCACCGAGTGCTTGGCGCACAGGGCGGCGAGCACGGCGAGGGTCTGGTCCCACTTGTTGTGCGGCACGTGCGGGTAAACCGTGGCGTGATCCAGCAGTTTGCCGGTGGAGTCAACCACGGCGACCTTGCAACCGGTGCGCAGGCCCGGGTCCAGGCCCAGAGTGGCGCGCGGGCCGGCCGGGGCCGACAGCAGCAGGTCGTGCAGGTTGTGGGCGAAGACGTTGATCGCTTCGGTTTCCGCGCCATCGCGCAGCTCGCCCAGCAGGTCGGTCTCCAGGTGGGTGTAGAGCTTGACCTTCCAGGTCCAGCGCACCACTTCGCCCAGCCATTTGTCGGCGGCGCGGTTCTGGTTCTGGATGCCGAATTGCTGGCCGATCATGCCTTCGCACGGGTGCATGCTGCCCGGCAGTTCGTCGCCGACTTTCAGCGCGGAGCTGAGGATGCCTTCGTTGCGGCCACGGAAAATCGCCAGCGCGCGGTGCGACGGCATGCTTTTGAGCGGTTCGTCGTGTTCGAAGTAATCGCGGAACTTGGCGCCTTCCTCTTCCTTGCCGGCGATCACGCGGGCACTGAGGGTGGCTTCCTGCTTGAGGTAGTTGCGCAGCTTCTCCAGCAGGCTGGCATCTTCGGCGAAGCGCTCCATCAGGATGTATTTGGCGCCTTCGAGGGCTGCCTTCACATCGGCCACGCCTTTTTCCGCGTCGATGAAGCGTGCGGCTTCGGTTTCCGGGCTCAGGGACGGATCGTTGAACAGACCGTCCGCCAAGTCGCCGAGGCCGGCTTCCAGGGCGATCTGACCCTTGGTGCGGCGCTTCTGCTTGTACGGCAGGTACAAGTCTTCGAGACGGGTCTTGGTATCGGCGAGCTTGATATCGCGTTCCAGTTGCGGGGTCAGCTTGCCCTGCTCCTGGATGCTGGCGAGGATGCTGATACGCCGTTCGTCGAGTTCTCGCAGGTAGCGCAGGCGCTCTTCCAGATGACGCAATTGCGTATCGTCGAGGCTGCCGGTCACTTCTTTCCGGTAACGGGCGATGAAGGGAACGGTAGAACCTTCATCGAGTAGCGCGACGGCCGCTTCGACCTGTTGTGGGCGTACACCGAGTTCCTCGGCGATGCGGCTGTTGATGCTGTCCATAAAACCACCTGACAAATTGTGAAAGCAGGCTCGCAGGCGCGGAAATAGGGCCTTCGCGAGTCTGGTTGAGCGGCCTGGCCAGCGCCGCTGCCTGGGTCAACAGGCATTGCGTTGACCCGTGAAATCGAACAATTACTGCTGACGCGATAAAAATAAATCGCGTCCGTCTGTAGTACCTGTCTGATGTTGCCTGACACAAAAGGCCGGGCATTATAACCAGCGTTACGGCATTCGGGGGCATCGCGGGTTGCCGGTGCAATGGCCGGTTTTCTGGCGGTATAGGAAAAATCTGCTAACAATGCACACGGTGCGTATAACGGCAGCTACGCCATAATGCGCGCCGAGATCAAAGGGAGCATCCAATGAGCAGCACTGCACAAACTGCTGAAGGCGAAAAAATTCTTATCGTTGACGACGATCCGGGGCTGAGCAGCCTGCTGGAGCGTTTTTTCGTCAGCAAGGGCTACCGCGCCCGCGCCGTACCGAACACTGAGCAGATGGATCGCCTGCTGGCGCGCGAAGTATTCAACCTGGTCGTCCTCGACCTGATGTTGCCCGGCGAAGACGGCTTGACCGCCTGCCGCCGTCTGCGCAACGCGAACAACCAGATTCCGATCATCATGCTCACCGCCAAGGGCGACGAGCTGAGCCGCATCAAGGGCCTGGAACTGGGCGCCGACGATTACCTGGCCAAGCCGTTCAACCCCGATGAGCTGATGGCTCGCGTCAAGGCGGTATTGCGTCGCCAGTCGGCTCCGGTGCCTGGCGCTCCGGGCAGCGAAGACGAAAGCGTGACCTTCGGTGACTACGAGTTGTCCCTGGCCACCCGCGAGCTCAAGCGCGGCGAAGAAGTGCACATGCTCACCACCGGTGAATTCGCTGTGCTCAAGGCCCTGGTGATGAATGCACGTCAACCGCTGACCCGCGACAAATTGATGAACCTGGCCCGTGGCCGCGAGTGGGATGCCCTGGAGCGTTCCATCGATGTGCAGATTTCCCGTCTGCGCCGGATGATCGAACCCGACCCCTCCAAACCGCGTTACATCCAGACCGTCTGGGGTGTGGGTTATGTGTTTGTTCCGGATGGTACCGCCACCAAGTGATTGGCGATTTGTAGGAGCGGGTCATGCGGATAACGGATCAATCGATCCTGTCCGCAGACTCGCGATCCGCAATATGCGAGCATTGCTCGCTCCTGCAAGTGTTTAACGGCTATCCATGAAAACCCCCGTTTGGTTTCCCCAGAGCTTCTTCTCTCGCACCCTTTGGCTGGTGCTCATCGTCGTTCTCTTCTCCAAGGCGCTGACCCTGGTTTATCTGCTGATGAACGAAGACGTGCTGGTGGACCGCCAATACAGCCACGGTGTCGCCCTGGTGCTGCGTGCCTACTGGGCGGCTGATGAAGAGAACCGAGCAAAGATTGCCGATAGTGCACCCCTGATTCGGGTAGTGGGTGCCGGTGTCCCGGAAGGCGAGCAACATTGGCCATACAGTGAGATTTACCAGCGACAGATGCAGACCGAGTTGGGGCCGGACACCGAAGTGCGACTACGCATGCATTCTCCCCCGGCATTGTGGGTTCGTGCTCCGAGCCTGGGTGAAGGTTGGCTGAAAGTGCCGTTGTATCCGCACCCGTTGCGTGGTCAGAAAATCTGGAATGTGCTCGGCTGGTTCCTTGCTATCGGTCTGCTGTCCACGGCGTCTGCGTGGATCTTCGTCAGCCAGCTCAATCAACCTTTGAAGCGTCTTGTGTATGCCGCACGGCAACTCGGCCAGGGTCGCAGCGTGCGCCTGCCGATCAGCGATACGCCGAGTGAGATGACCGAGGTTTACCGAGCCTTCAACCAGATGGCAGAAGACGTCGAGCAGGCTGGTCGCGAGCGCGAACTGATGCTGGCCGGTGTTTCCCATGATTTGCGCACGCCGTTGACCCGCTTGCGTCTGTCCCTGGAATTGATGGGCGATCGCACCGACCTGACCGACGACATGGTGCGTGACATCGAAGACATGGATGCGATTCTCGATCAGTTCCTGGCGTTCATTCGCGACGGGCGAGACGAGTCGGTGGAAGAGGTTGACCTGAGTGATCTGGTCCGTGAGGTCGCTGCGCCCTACAACCAGAATGAAGAGAAAGTGCGGCTGCGCCTGGAGCCGATCCAGCCGTTTCCGTTGCGTCGTGTGTCGATGAAGCGGCTGCTGAACAACCTGATCGGCAATGCGCTGCATCATGCCGGCAGCGGTGTGGAGGTGGCGGCCTATGTCTCTGGTGACACTGCCGCGCCATACGTGGTGCTGAGCGTCATGGATCGTGGCGCCGGGATCGATCCTTCGGAACTTGAGGCCATCTTCAACCCGTTCACCCGCGGTGATCGTGCCCGCGGTGGCAAGGGCACCGGGTTGGGATTGGCAATCGTGAAGCGGATTGCTTCGATGCATGGTGGCAACGTTGAGCTGCGTAACCGCTCGGGTGGTGGGCTGGAAGCGCGGGTGCGGTTGCCATTGGGGTTGATGCTGCCGCGGGATGCCGTTTAAAACCTGAATTTTTCAGTGAGGCTGATGGCCCCATCGCGAGCAAGCTCGCTCCCACAGGA